>DATMBW010000208.1:0-7220 GCA_035559095.1 Ramlibacter sp. | reverse complement strand
TAAGCCGACACCGGCACGCAACTGCAGAACAGGTTGCGGTCGCCGTAGACGTTGTCGATCCGGCCTACGGGCGGCCAGTACTTCGCATGGCGCAGCAAGCCTGCCCCGGACCCGGATCCGGGGTCGAGCACCGCCGCGCCGACCTCGCGCGGATAGGCATGGGCCCACTCGGCCTTGAGCAGGCTGGCCGCGGTGTGCGGCGCGTGCTTCAACGGGTTGTCCTCCCGCGGCCATTCGCCGCGCTCGATGCGGCGTATCTCTTCACGGATCGCGATCATCGCGCCGATGAAGCGATCCAATTCGTCCAGCGTTTCGCTTTCGGTCGGCTCCACCATCAACGTGCCCGCCACCGGAAAGCTCAGCGTGGGCGCGTGGAAGCCGTAGTCGATGAGGCGCTTGGCGACGTCCTCCGCGCTCACGCCGCTGGATTCCTTGAGCGGCCGCAGGTCCAGGATGCACTCGTGCGCCACGTGCCCGTTCGGGCTGGCATACAGCGTGGGGTAATGTTCCTTCAGCCGCGCGCTGATGTAGTTCGCGCTGAGGATCGCGATCTCGGTCGCCTGCTTCAAGCCCTGTGCGCCCATCATCCGGCAATACATCCAGCTGATCGGCAGCACGGCGGCATTGCCCAGTGGCGCGGCGGATACCGCGCCGACATGAAACGGTTCGCGCTGGGCCCGCTCGACGGTCTCCACCGCTTCGGCCCGAACCAGTTGCGCCGCCTCGAAGGCGGCGTGGCCCGGCAGGAAAGGCACCAGGTCCTCCACCACGCAGACCGGGCCCACGCCGGGGCCGCCGCCGCCGTGCGGGATGCAAAAAGTCTTGTGCAGGTTCAGGTGGCTCACGTCGCCGCCGAACTCGCCCGGCGCCGCCACACCCACCAAGGCGTTCATGTTGGCGCCATCGACGTACACGCGCCCGCCGTGCCGGTGTACCAGGGCGCACAGCTCCTTGACCTGCATCTCGAACACGCCATGCGTGCTGGGATAGGTGATCATCACCGCCGCGAGACTGGCGCTGTGCTGTTCGCACTTGGCCTGCAGGTCGGCCAGGTCGACGTTGCCGTTGGCGTCGCAGGCGGTGACGACCACCTGCATGCCGGCCATCTGCGCACTGGCGGGATTGGTGCCGTGGGCGGACGAGGGAATCAGGCAGATGTTGCGGTGGCCCTGGCCCTTGCTCTCGTGGAACGCCTTGATCGCCAGCAGCCCGGCGTACTCGCCTTGCGAGCCCGCGTTGGGCTGCAGGCTGACACCGGCGTAGCCGGTGGCCTGGCACAGCCACGCGCGCAGCTGCTCATCGAGTTCCGCATACCCTTGCAGCTGGTCGCGCGGCGCGAACGGATGCACCTGCGCGAACTCCGGCCAGGTGATGGGCATCATTTCGCTGGTGGCATTGAGCTTCATCGTGCAGCTGCCCAGCGGAATCATGCTGCGGTCCAGCGCCAGGTCCTTGTCGGACAGGGCCCGGATGTAGCGCAGCATGCCGGTTTCGGAATGGTGCGTGTTGAATACCGGGTGCGTGAGGAATTCGCCGATGCGCCGCAGCTCCGACGGGATCAGCGGCTCGATCCCCTTTTCGTGCTTCGCCAGTTCGGGCAGGGCCTGGCCGGGCCGCGCGAAGAAGGACCACAGCAACTGGACGTCCTCGCGCGTGGTGGTTTCGTCCAGCGTGATGCCCAGGTGGTGGGGCAGGGTGTTGCGCAGGTTGGCCCGCGCCGAATGGGCGCGGCTGGCGATCAGGTCGGTGGCATCACCGGTGTGCACCGTGATCGTATCGAACCCGCTCTCGGACGTGAGCGTATGGCCCATCTCGCGCAAGCCCCTGGCCAGCACGGCGGTGTAGCCGGCCACCCTCGCCGCGATCCGCTTGAGCCCCTGCGGTCCGTGGTAGACGGCGTACATGCTGGCAACCACGGCCGGCAGCACCTGGGCCGTGCAGATGTTCGAGGTGGCCTTCTCGCGGCGGATGTGCTGTTCGCGCGTCTGCAAGGCCAACCGGTAAGCGGGGTTGCCGTGCGTGTCGATGCTCACGCCGACCAGGCGACCCGGCAGCGAGCGCTTGAATTCATCCCGGCAAGCCAGGTACGCCGCATGCGGGCCGCCCGCGCCCATGGGCATGCCGAAGCGTTGGGTGGTTCCCAGCACGATATCGGCATTCCATTGACCGGGCGGCGCCAGCAGCGTCAGCGCCAGCAAATCCGCGGCGACGCAAAAGGCGGCATTCCTTGCGTGCGCCAGTTCCACCAGCGGGCGCAGGTCGTGGATCGTGCCGCCCGTCGAGGGGTATTGGGCCAGCGCGCCGAAGAAGTCATGCTGCCGCATGAGGT
Source organism: Ramlibacter sp. (assembly GCA_035559095.1). Taxonomy (GTDB): domain Bacteria; phylum Pseudomonadota; class Gammaproteobacteria; order Burkholderiales; family Burkholderiaceae_C; genus Ramlibacter. The sequence goes on along the minus strand of DATMBW010000208.1, from coordinate 4,891 downwards.
CGGCCGGCGAGCCCACCCGCACTTCGATGCCCAGCGGCTTGGCACGCGTCTCGATCACCTCGATGGTCTGCGGGTGGCAGTCGCCGGCCACGATGAACACGTTGCTCCTGCTCTTGACGCTGCGCCGGGCCAGCGTCATCGCCTCGGCCGCGGCCGTGGCTTCATCCAGCATCGACGCGTTGGCGATCGGCATGCCGGTCAGGTCGCAGACCATGGTCTGGAAATTCACCAGCGCTTCCATGCGGCCCTGGCTGATCTCCGCCTGGTACGGCGTGTACGCGGTGTACCAGGCCGGGTTCTCCAGCACATTGCGCAGGATCACGCCGGGGGTGTGCGTGCCGTGATAGCCCTGGCCGATGAAGCTCCTGAACACCTGGTTGCGACTCGCGATCGCCTTAAGTTCCGCGAGCGCGGCGGCCTCGGTGACGGCCGGCGGCAGCTTCATCGGGCTGGCGCGCACGATCGAGCGCGGCACGATGCTGTCGATGAGGGCGCGCCGCGAGGCCTCGCCGATGGCGGACAGCATGTGAGCCTCGTCGGCGGGCGCGACCCCGATGTGACGGGCGATGAATTCGGACTGGTTCTCGAGCTCGCGCAGCGGGCGGGCGGATTGCATCAGCATGGAGGAACTCTTTCTCGGCAGCCGTTCGCCCTGAGCTTGTCGAAGGGCGGAGGAGGTCGCATTACGCGGATGGGCCTGGACAAGCTCAGCCCGAACGCAGATCAGGTTGTCGTCTTCAGGAACCGCGCGTAGGCCGGCTCGTCCATGAGCTGGTCGAACTCGGCCATGTCCTTGATCAGGATTTTGAAGAACCAGCCGTTGCCCATGGGGTCCCGGTTGGCCAGCGAGGGGTCGGCGCGAAGTTCCTCGTTGACTTCCGTGACCTCGCCCGCCACGGGCATGTAGACGTCGGCCGCCGCCTTCACCGATTCGACCACGCCCGATACCTCGCCCCGCGAATAGGAGCGGCCCACCTCCGGCAAGTCGACGAACACCACGTCGCCGAGCGCGTCCTGCGCGTGCAAGGTGATGCCCACGACGGCGGCTTCGTGGTCCTCGAGCTGGATCCATTCATGCTCTTCGGTGTATTTGACGGTCATGCGTTTCTCCTTGAATTGGGGACGGGTGGGGACGGACCCTAGCCGCGGTAGTAGCGGTTCGGCACGAAGGGCATTGTGGCGACTTCCATCGCCACGGGCTTGCCGCGCACGATCGCGTTCAAACGAGTCCCCGGCGAGGCCAGGGCCGAGGCCACGTAGGCCATCGCGACGGGCTTGTTGATCGTGGGGCCCAGCAGGCCGCTGGTGACCTCGCCAATGCGCTGGCCCTGCATGTCGCGCAATTCGGTGTGTTCGCGCACGGGAACGCGTTCCAGGGCAACCAGGCCGACGCGCTTGCGCTCCACCGGGACGCTGCCCTGCAACTGGCCCAGGACACGGTCCGCGCCGGGAAAACCGCCTTCGCGGGCGCCGCCGCCGCGCCGCACTTTCTGCATGGCCCATGTCAGGGCCGCTTCCACCGGCGTGGTGGTGGTGTCGATGTCGTTGCCGTAGAGGCACAGGCCTGCTTCCAGCCGCAGCGAGTTGCGCGCGCCCAGGCCGACGGGCTTGACCTCGGGTTGCGCGAGCAGCGCGCGGGCCAGCGCGTCCGCGCGCTGCTCGTGCACCGAAATCTCGAAGCCGTCCTCGCCGGTGTAGCCGCTGCGCGTGATGAAGAGGTCGGCGTCGCGCCAGTCGAAACGCCCGCCCGTCATGAACACGAGCTGCTCCACCCCAGGCACCAGCCGCGCCAGCGCAAGCACCGCCTTCGGGCCTTGCAGGGCGAGCAGCGCGCGCTCGGGCATGGGGTTGACATCGCAGCGCGACCCGATGTGCTGGTGGATGTGCGCGATGTCGCCCACCTTGCACGCGCCGTTGACGATCACGAAGATGTCGTCGCCCCGGTTGACGAACATCAGGTCGTCGATGATCGTGCCTTCCTGCGTCAGCAGCAGGCCGTAGCGTTGCTTGCCCACCGGAACGTCGATCACGTCCACGGGCACCAGCGTCTCGAAGGCTGCCGCGCGATCGGCGCCGGCCAGGCGCAACTGCCCCATGTGCGAGACATCGAAAAGTCCCGCGTAATTGCGCGTGTGGAGGTGCTCGGCCATGAGGCCGGCGGGGTATTGGACCGGCATCTCGTAGCCGGCAAACGGAACCATGCGGGCGCCCAGTTCCAGGTGCAGCCCATACAGGGGGGTTTGAAGCAGGGTTTGTACTTGGCTGGCGGACACGCGGCTCTCCGAAGCTCAGGGGCTGGGGCCTGCTCAGCAGGCCCGCATCATGGTACACACCATGGACGGCCCCTGCTGTCCGCTTTACCTGAGAGATTCACCCCGTTACGGGGTTTGCTCCTTCGGTGGGCCGCCTGCCCACCCGGGCGGCAGCCTCTCTCCAGCAAGGTGAACGCCCCACGATCGGGGCGCCTTGTCAGTCCTTTGTGCCTGAGCGTTCGGCTGTGGCCTGCGCCTTCGGCGGCTCCGCGGGGGAACTCTCTCCTGACCGCTGGATTGTACCGTGCCGATTGCCAGCCTTTCCCGGCCCGATCCGCTGCCGAACGTGGCGGAAATCAGGGACGGGCCGCGCGCGCCTACATGTTGGTGTAGTTCGGCCCGCCGCCCCCCTCGGGGGTGACCCAGACGATGTTCTGCGTCGGGTCCTTGATGTCGCAGGTCTTGCAGTGCACGCAGTTGGACGCGTTGATCTGCAGGCGGTCGCTGTTGTCCTCGCCCTTGACGAATTCGTAGACGCCGGCCGGGCAATACCGCCCCTCCGGTCCCGCGTACTTTGCCAGGTTGACCTGCACCGGAATCGAGGCGTCCTTCAAGGTCAGGTGAGCGGGCTGGTCTTCGGAGTGATTGGTGTTGGAGATGAACACCGACGACAGGCGGTCGAACGTGAGCTTGCCGTCCGGCTTCGGATAGACGATCGGCTTGCACTCGGACGCGGGTTTCAGGTAGGCGTGATCCGGCTTGTCGCGATGGACGGTCCAGGGCATGCGGCCCCGGAACACGAACTGCTCGATGCCGTTGATCAGCGTGGCCGGCAACAGGCCGAACTTGAACCAGCTCTTGAAGTTGCGTGCCCTGTTCAGCTCGTCGTAGAGCCATGACTTCTCGAAAGCGGCCGGATAAGCTTCGAGCTCGTCGTGCTGGCGCCCCTGGGTGATCGCGTCGTACGCCGCGTTGGCTGCCAACATACCGGTCTTGATGGCGGCATGGCTGCCCTTGATGCGCGACGAGTTGAGAAAGCCCGCCTCGCAGCCGACCAGCGCACCACCCGGGAACACCGTCTTGGGCAGGCTCAGCAGCCCGCCGGCTGTGATCGCGCGCGCACCATAGGACAAGCGTTTGCCGGGCTGGATGCCCTTGCTTTCGTCGCCCTCGAGGTACCAGCGAATGTTGGGATGGGTCTTCCAGCGCTGGAACTCCTCGAAGGGGCTCAGGTAGGGGTTGGAATAGTTCAGCCCCGTGATGAAGCCCAGCACCACCTGGTTGTTTTCCATGTGGTACAGGAACGAGCCGCCGTAGGTGTCGTTGGGCAGCGGCCAGCCCGCGGTGTGCATCACGAACCCAGGCTGATGGCGCTTGGGATCCACCTCCCACAGCTCCTTGATGCCGAGCGCGTAGCCTTGCGGGTCCTTGCCCTCGTCCAGCTTGAATCGGGCGATGAGCTGCCGGCCCAGGTGGCCACGCGAGCCCTCGGCGAAGATCGTGTACTTGGCGTGCAGCTCCATGCCGAGCTGGAAGTTCTCCGTCGGCTCGCCGTCCTTGCCGATGCCCATGTTACCGGTGGCTACGCCTTTGACCGAGCCGTTCTCGTCGTAGAGCACTTCCGCAGCCGCGAACCCCGGGAAGATTTCCACGCCCAGGCCCTCGGCCTGCTGGGCCAGCCAGCGCGTGAAGTTGGCCAGGCTGATCACGTAGTTGCCGTGGTTCTGGAAGCACGGTGGCAGCAGGAAGTTGGGCGTGCGCGTGCCAGAGGTTTCGGTGAGGAAGATCATGGCGTCGTCCGTCACGGGCTGGTTCAGTGGCGCGCCCAGTTCCTTCCAGTTGGGGAACAGCTCATACAGTGCGCGCGGGTCCATCACCGTGCCAGCCAGGATGTGCGCGCCGGGCTCCGACCCTTTCTCCAGCACCACCACCGACACTTCCTTGCCATGCTCGGCCGCCAGTTGCTTGAGCCGGATCGCCGCCGACAGCCCCGCCGGGCCGCCTCCAACGACGACCACGTCGTATTCCATCGCTTCGCGCGGTCCGTACTGCGCCAGTATTTCTTCGTGGGTCATAGGGCTCTCGTTGATAATGGATTGGACATACGGGGTGCGACCGGCCTTCAGCCGCAGATTGGAATCATTCTATTTCTGCAACTGCACAAAATCGAACGAACGTTCTTATTTGACGCCTATTTTAGGCAGGAGAGTCTTGTGAGTTACAGCATGGATCTATCGGGACGCGTCGCCTTCGTGACCGGCGCCTCCAGCGGCCTGGGCGCGCAGTTCGCCCGCACGCTTTCGCGTGCCGGAGCGGCGGTGGTGCTGGCCAGCCGGCGCGTCGAAAAGCTCAAGGACCTGCGCGCCCAGATCGAGGCCGAGGGGGGAGACGCGCATGTGACGCAGCTGGATGTCACCTCCCTGGACAGCATCAAGTCGGCCGTGGCGCATGCCGAGACCGAGGTGGGTTCGATCGACATACTGGTCAACAACTCCGGCGTGAGCACAACCCAGCGCATCCAGGACGTGAGCGAGGAAGATTACGACTTCATCTTCGACACCAACGTCAAGGGCGCATTCTTCGTGGCACAGGAAGTGGGCAAGCGCATGCTGGCCCGTGCCCGTGGCGCTGCACCCGGT
>DATMBW010000207.1:0-4207 GCA_035559095.1 Ramlibacter sp. | reverse complement strand
CGATTCGATGTTGTAGCCGCGGGCCGAGAACAGCCCCACGACGCGCGAGAGGGCGCCAGGCTCGTTTTCCAGCAATACCGCAATGATGTGTTTCATGAATGATTCCTCTTTTCGGTGCCCTCCCCGCCCGGCGGTAACCGGTCGGCTCGGCACTCAATAGATTCGTCTAAGGGGTTAGAACATCCGTACGCAGAGGGCGCAAAGAATGCGCAGAGGTCGCAGAAAAAACATAAAAAGGATGTCCTTGAATTTTCTTGCGTGCTGTGCGAAACCTTTGCGTCCTCTGCGTACGGGTGTCGGGATTCAAAGGTCTTCGCTTCCCAGCAGCATTTCCGTGAGCCCCTTGCCCGCCTTCACCATCGGGAAGACGTTTTCGGTCGGGTCGGTGCGGAAGTCCATGAACACTGTGCGGTCCTTGAGCTTGCGCGCCTCGCGCAGCGCGGGCTCGACGTCTTTCGGGTGCTCGATCAGCATGCCCACATGGCCATAGGCCTCGGCCAGCTTCACGAAGTTGGGCAGTGCGTCCATGTAGCTGTGGCTGTAGCGGCCTTCATAGTCGATTTCCTGCCACTGCCGCACCATCCCCAGGTAGCGGTTGTTCAGCGACAGAATCTTGATCGGCGTGTTGTACTGCAGGCAGGTGGAGAGCTCCTGGATGCACATCTGCACCGAACCGTCGCCGGTCACGCAATAGACCTCGCTATCGGGCTTGGCCATCTTGATGCCCATGGCGTAAGGAATGCCCACGCCCATGGTACCCAGGCCGCCCGAGTTGATCCAGCGGCGCGGCTCATTGAACTTGTAGTACTGCGCCACCCACATCTGGTGCTGGCCCACGTCGGACGTGATGTAGGCATCGGCGTCCCGGGTCAGGTTCCAGAGTGTCTCCACCACGTTCTGCGGTTTGATCACTTCGGTGTTCTGGCGGTCGTAGCGCAGGCAGTCGCGCTTGCGCCAGCTCTCAATGGTGTTCCACCAGGCAGCCAGCGCCTGCGCATCCGGCCGCGCGCTGGAATCCTTGATCATCGCGATCAGTTCGCCCAGTACTTCCTTGACGTCGCCCACGATGGGGATGTCCACCTTCACGCGCTTGGAAATGCTGGAAGGATCGATGTCGATGTGGATGATCTTGCGCTCGTTTTGGCCAAAGTGCTTCGGGTTGCCGATGACCCGGTCGTCGAAACGCGCGCCCACCGCCAGCAGCACGTCGCAGTTCTGCATGGCGTTGTTCGCCTCGACGGTGCCGTGCATGCCCAGCATGCCGAGGAACTTGCGGTCGCTTGCGGGGTAGGCGCCCAGGCCCATCAGGGTGTTTGTGCACGGGTAGCCCAGCATGTCCACCAGCGTGCGCAGTTCCGCCGTCGCGTTGCCCAGCACCACCCCGCCGCCGGTGTAGATGTACGGCCGTTTCGCCGACACCAGCAGCTGCAGCGCCTTGCGGATCTGCCCGCCGTGGCCCTTGCGCACGGGGTTGTACGAACGCATTTCCATCTTGTCCGGATAACCGGAGTAGGCGGTCTTGTTGAAGGAGACATCCTTCGGGATGTCGACCACCACCGGGCCCGGCCGTCCGCTGCGGGCGATGTGGAAAGCTTTTCGCATCACCTCGGCCATGTGCCGCACGTCCTTGACCAGGAAATTGTGCTTGACCACAGGGCGCGTGATGCCAACGGCATCGCACTCCTGGAACGCATCCATCCCGATGGCGTGGGTGGGGACCTGCCCGGTGATGATCACCATCGGGATGCTGTCCATGTAGGCCGTGGCGATGCCCGTGACGGCGTTGGTGACCCCGGGGCCCGAGGTGACGAGCGCCACGCCGACGTCGCCGGTGGCGCGGGCGTAGCCGTCCGCCGCATGCACGGCCGCCTGCTCGTGGCGCACCAGCACGTGCTGGATGGTGTTCTGCTTGTAGAACGCGTCGTAAATGTGCAACACCGCGCCGCCGGGGTAGCCCCAGACATACTTGACGTTTTCGGCTTGCAGCGCCTTGACGAGGATTTCGGCGCCCCGCAGTTCGGGCGCCTGGCCGGCAACGCCGGCGGATGCCGCGTTGGCCGCGGCGGCCGAATTGATTTCGGCTTTGGAGATTTCCATGTTCAACCTTTGCGAATTTCTCTGACGAAAAACCTTGGGTGCCCCTTCACACACTCTCGTGAAGCTGTGTCGGGACTTTGAACCCAGGACCATGGGCAGGCGTATCGCACCACCGGATCAGGGCTCGTTTGCCTTTTGCCTTGCAAGCCGCATTATCGCACCGCAACACGACCGGACGGAAATTCTCCGGCCCCCCGATGCGATAATTTCGCCCTGCCGGCGCTGAAGCGGCGCATCGCGCGTCCTACAACAAGACATCCTGAAAGCCGTCCAGGTCCAACATCCTTGGCAACCGAACGAGAACTGTCAGACTTCCTCAAAGGCGTAGAGAAGCGCGCTTTCAAGCGCTCGATCTATCACGTGCGCGACGAGGAAGCCGCCCTGGACATCGTGCAGGACAGCATGATGAAGCTGGCCGAGCATTACGGTGACAAGCCGCCGGCCGAACTGCCCATGCTGTTCCAGCGAATCCTGTCCAACTGCACGCTGGACTGGTTCCGGCGGCAGAAGACGCGCAACGCCCTGTTCTCCAACATGAGCGACTTCGAAGCCTCGACGGACGACGGGGAATTCGATTTACTTGAAACTTATTCCCTCGCGCAAGGCTCTCAACAGGTCGAAAGCGCGGAAGACTCCACGCGGCGGGCACAAGTTCTGCGGGAAATCGAATCGCAGATCCAGGAATTGCCGGCCCGTCAACGTGAAGCGTTCCTGATGCGTTACTGGGAGGACATGGACGTTGCCGAAACGGCGGCGGCGATGGGCTGCTCGGAAGGCAGCGTCAAGACGCACTGCTCACGCGCAGTCCAGGCCCTCAGCAAGGCACTGAAGGCAAAGGGAATACAACTATGACCAACAAACCGCTCATCGAGCCCGAATATCGAACGGACTGGTTCGGCCGCCAGGTTGCGGCGCGGCTGTCTGCCGGCACGGCCGAGCTGCCCTATGACGTCTCCGAGCGGCTGCGCGCCGCCCGCGTGCAGGCCGTGGCCCGGCGCAAACAGGCCCATCGGGTGGGCGCTGCCTCGGTGTTCGCCTTCGGCGGCGCGGCCACGCTGGGCTTTGACGAGGAAGGCGTGAGCCTCTGGAACCGGATCGCTTCGGTGTTGCCGCTGGTCGCGCTGGCCGCCGGCCTGATCCTCATCAATGCCGTCCAGAACGACTGGCGCGCCAGCGAAGTCGCCGAAGTCGACGCCGCGCTTCTGACGGATGACCTCCCGCCGGCAGCCTACGCGGACTCGGGCTTCCTGCAGTTCCTGAAGTCTGGTGGGGAATAGGCACCGCCGGCGATGCCCTGGTCCCGACCGCTGCCTTCACCGCCGCCAACACCGTTCTCGACGGCCTTGACCGCCGTCTTGATCGCCTCGCTGTTCTGGCTCGGTGCATCCTGCGTGCCCGCAGCGGCGCAGGCCCCTGCCGCGCCCGCGTCCGCCGCGCCTGCCTCCGCTGCCGTCCAGCCGCCGGGACAGGCCGGAACGCCGGACGCGACGGCGCCGGCAGCCAGCTCGGCTGTCCGGGCCGCTTCGTCCAGGGTTGCCGCCAAGAACAACAACAACAAGCAGCAGGTCACCAAGCCTCTTTGGAGAGAACTGACGCCCGCCCAGCAGCAGGCGTTGGCGCCCCTGGCCGGCAAATGGGACACCGTCAGCGAGGCGCAAAAACGCAAGTGGCTGGCGCTATCGCAGAACTTTCCCAGGATGTCCGGGGCCGAGCAGGCGAAGCTGCACAGCCGCATGAGCGAATGGGCGGCCTTGAGTCCGCAACAGCGCACGCAGGCGCGCCTGAATTTCGGCGAGACCCAGCAGTTGTCGGCCGACGACAAGAAGGCCAAGTGGGAAGCGTACCAAGCCCTGCCACCCGAAGAAAAACGCAAACTCGCGGCCAGTGCTGCCAAACCCCCTGCCACGGCGGCGGCCATCAAGCCGGTGCCGGCTGACAAGCTCGCCGAGATACCGAAACCCAAGCCGCCCGCCACCGCCGCGGCGGTGAAGCCGGCGTCCACCGAAAGGTCCGCTGGAGTTCCGAAACCCAGTGGTGTGGCCAAGACACCCCGCATCGCGGCGGAGCCGGGCCAGGTAAACAACAATACCCTGCTGCCCCAGCCGGCGCC
>DATMBW010000206.1:0-4026 GCA_035559095.1 Ramlibacter sp. | reverse complement strand
CTCAACGAGTTCGAGGGCACCGTGATGCTGGTCAGTCACGATCGAGCCCTGCTGCGCGCGGTGTGCGACGAGTTCTGGCTGGTCGGGCGCGGCGCGGTCGTGCCCTTCGACGGCGACCTCGATGATTACCAGCGCTACCTGCTCGACGAGGCCAGGCGCCTGCGCGAGGAGGCGCGATCTGAAACCGGCGCGGACACGGCGCCGGCCGACGCGGCTCCCGCACCGACACCCCAGGCATTGCGCAAGCAGGAGGCGCAGCAGCGCCAGCAACGTGCCAGCCGCACCCGCCCACTCAAGCGCGAACTGGAACAGGCCGAACAACGCATGGCCGTGCTGCACGCGGACAAGACCACGCTGGAAGCCAGAATGGCGACGGCCCTGCCGCCGGCCGAGATCGCCCAGGCTGGCAAGCGGCTGAAGGCCGTCGGCGACGAACTGCACGCGCTGGAAGAACGCTGGCTTGCTCTGTCGGGCGACCTGGAAGCGATTGAAACAGCGCGCTAAGCTGCCTTGAGCGACACTGCGCCATGGCAACTGCTCTTCAACTCGCCGAAGGCAACACCATCCTGATGGACGCCGTGCGGCGCAGCCGCAAGTTGCTGAACCGGCGCGCGCTGGTCGGGGCCGCCGCCAGCACGGTGCCGGTGCCCGGCCTGGACTGGGCGGTGGATGCCGCCCTGCTGTCACGGCTGGTGCCGGCGATCAATGCGGAATTCGGCCTCACGCCCGCCCAGCTCGACCAGCTGCCCGATCACAAGCGCGAGCAGGTCCAGAAAGCGCTGGCCATGGTCGGATCCGTGCTGGTGGGCAAATTCATCACGCGCGATCTGGTGATGCGCATGGCGCAATCCATGGGCAAACGCCTGACGGTCCGGCAGGCCGCCAAGTACGTGCCGCTGGCCGGCCAGGTGGTTTCCGCCGTCATGGGTTACACCGCGATCCGCTACCTCGGTGAGGAGCACATCAAGGATTGCGTGCGCGTGGCGCAGGCGGCGCAACTCGCCTTGCCCGCGCCGGAAGTGTCCAGCGCCTAGGCTCCGTTCGTTGGGGCCGGGTAGCGCGGAAAGGCGATGCGGCAGATCCAGCCGGCCTCGTCCGGCCCGCTGCCGAGGGTCATGCGCGCGCCCATCAGGCGCGCATACTGCGCGACCAGGGCCAACCCCAGTCCGACGCCGTCTCCCAACAACTGCCCCGCGTCGCCCTGTGCGCCGCGCTGCATCAGCTTGCTCTGCACTTCGCCCGGCAGGCCCGAACCGTTGTCCAGCACGGACAGCACGGTTTCACTCCCGGCGTGCTCGATCGCCACCGTGACCGCGGGCGTTCCATGGGCGCCGTCGGTGCCGTAACGCAACGCGTTGTCCAGCAGGTTGTTCAGGATGCCGTCGATCAGCATAGGGTCGCCAAGCACTTGCTCGGCCCGGTCGATTCCGAGGGCGCCCAGGTCCACGCCCTTGGCGTCCGCGGCCGGCAGGAAACGCAGCACCGCCTCCCGCACCACTTCATCGAGCCGCACCATGCCGAGCTTCAGGCCGGCCTCGGCTTCGTGGGCCAGGGCCAAGTCCAGCAGCTGGTCCACCAGACGGCTGGCACGCGCCTGGCTGCTGGCGATGCGCTCGAGCTGCTCGCGCCACGATGCCGGGTCCGTCTGGGCCAGGCCGTACTCGGCCAAGGCGCGGATGCCGGCCAGGGGTGTGCGCAGTTCGTGCGCGACATTGCCGGCGAACTCGCGCTGGGCACGCACGCTGCGCTCGAGCCGCTTGAGCAGCGAGTTGATCGCGGCGGCCAGGCGGACCGTGTCGCGCGTGGTGGCCGGAACCTGCACCGGCGCCAGCTCGTTGGCGTCCCGGTTGTCGACGGCCTGCTGCAGCTGCGCCAGCGGGCGCAGGTCGGCCCTGACCAGGCGGGTGACCCACCAGGCGACCAGGCCGAGCAGCACCAGCTGCGGCGCCAGCGAGTACAGCAGCAACCGCCGCAGCAGCGCCGCGCGCCCGACCTGGGTCTCGGCGACGACGATGTCGAACGACGCCGGCCGCTCCCGGTGCAGCGTGACCGCACGCAGGGTCTGTCCCTTGAACTGAACATCCGCGAACTGGTGCGCCAGGTCGCCCCTGGCCGGCTCCATCACCAGGCCGGCCTCGCCGGCCAACAGCCCCGCGCCGTCTCTGAGCGAAAAGTACATCGCCTCGACCTGGTCGTACAGGATCGAGTCCAGTTCCCGCTGCGTGAGCGCGAGCCGGACTCCGTTGCCTTCCTGCCGCACGTTCGACCCCAGCAGGTAGGCGTCGCCCAGCAAGGAGCGGTCGAAAGCCTTCTGCGTGAAGAAGTGCGCCACGGCCAATGCGACCACGGCGCCCAGGACCCACGTCAGTGCCAGAGGCACCATGACGTGGCGCAAGACACGCGAGCCGAGCGACGGATAGGCATCGGTGGCCCCGCTCACGCCTCGGCCTCCAGCAGGTAGCCCAGTCCCCGAAGGGTGCGGATCCGCACGCCCGAACCCGCCAGCTTCCGGCGCAACCGGGAGACGAACGCCTCCAGCGCGTTGTCGCCCAGATAGTCCTCCAGGTCGGACAGCTTGCCGGACAACGCGCGCTTGTTCACCACCCGGCCAGCCGGCGTCATGAGCTCCCACAGGACTTCGAATTCGCGGGCCGGCAGTTCGAGATCATGCCCGTCGAGCTTGAATCGCCTCGCCTCGCGATCCAGGGCGAGCCGGCCGATCTGCACCTGGTCCTGAGTGCCCTGGCTGCGTCGCACCAGGGCCCGCAGTCGGGCCTCGACTTCAGCCAGGTCGAACGGCTTGCCCAGGTAGTCGTCGGCGCCCGCATTCAGTCCCATGATGCGTTCGTCGGTGCGGTTTCGGGCCGTGAGCACCAGAACGGGAGTGCGGTCGCCGCGCGCGCGGGCCGCGCGAAGGACCGTCAAACCGCTGGCCAGCCCGCTTCGCGGGTGCGTCGACAGCGGCAGGTTCAGGTCCAGCAGCACCGCATCGAACTGCTGGACGCGCCAAAGATGGTCGGCCTCCTCCACCGCCCCGGCGACGTCGACCCGGTGCCCCGCATCATGCAGGCTTCGCAACATCACGTCGCGCAACACCACGTCGTCTTCGACCAGAAGGATCCGCATGCCGTTGTGTACCTGTCATCCGAAGCGGCCAGTCTACGCATTTCCACGTACCGCACTGGTCAGTTTGCGGTCAGCGCCACTGGCGGATAAACAGCAGTGATCCTCGCACCGCGAAGCGTGCGTTTTCCAGGAGCTGTCTGTCATGAAGATCAAGAGTCAAAAGGACTTCTATTCCGGCCTCATGTTCATGGGCACCGGGATCGCATTTGCCTGGGGCGCGACCACCTACACCATCGGTGAAGGCGCCCGCATGGGGCCCGGTTACTTCCCGCTGATGCTGGGCATCCTGCTCACCGCACTGGGCGGATTCATCGTTTTCGAAGCAGTGGCCATCGAAACCGCCGACGGCGAGCCGATCGGCAAATTCGCGTGGCGGCCGCTGGGCTTCGTGATCGGCGCGAACCTGCTGTTCGGCATCCTGCTGGGCGGCCTGCCCAGCATCGGCTGGCCGGCCCTGGGCATGGTCGTTGGCATCTACGGCTTGACTTTCGTCGCGTCCCTGGCCGGCGACGAATTCAATATCAAGGAGGTCGCGATCCTGGCGACCATCCTCGCGATCGGCAGCTACCTGGCCTTCATCATGCTGCTCAAGCTGCAGTTCCAGGTCTGGCCCAGCTTCGTTGGTTGAGGTAGAACATCATGGATCTGATTTCCAATCTGTCGATCGGCTTCGGCGTTGCTTTCACGCCGATCAACCTGCTGTACTGTTTCATCGGCTGCCTGCTGGGCACCTTGATCGGCGTGCTGCCCGGCATCGGGCCGGTCGCCACCATCGCCATGCTGCTGCCGGCCACCTATGCGCTGCCGCCGGTGTCGGCCCTGATCATGCTGGCCGGCATCTACTACGGCGCCCAGTACGGCGGCTCGACCACGGCCATCCTGGTCAACCTGCCGGGTGAA
>DATMBW010000205.1:0-8731 GCA_035559095.1 Ramlibacter sp. | reverse complement strand
TTCACCCGGCAGGTTGACCAGGATGGCCGTGGTCGAGCCGCCGTACTGGGCGCCGTAGTAGATGCCGGCCAGCATGATCAGGGCCGACACCGGCGGCAGCGCATAGGTGGCCGGCAGCAGCATGGCGATGGTGGCGACCGGTCCGATGCCGGGCAGCACGCCGATCAAGGTGCCCAGCAGGCAGCCGATGAAACAGTACAGCAGGTTGATCGGCGTGAAAGCAACACCGAAGCCGATCGACAGATTGGAAATCAGGTCCATTTTATTGATCCTTCAGCCGGTGATGAAGCTGGGCCAGACCTGGAACTGCAGCTTGAGCAGCACGATGAAAGCCAGGTAGCTGCCGATCGCGAGGATCGTCGCCAGCACCAGCACTTCTTTCCAGACGAACTCCTCGCCGGCCAGGGCGGCAATGAAGGTCAGCGCAAAGATGCCCGCGATCAGGCCGAAGGAGGGAAAACCGATGGCCGGCAACCCGCCCAGCAGCAGGCCGAACACGATGTTCGAACCGATGATGAACCCGAGCGGCTTCCACGCGATCGCACCCACCGGTTCACCGTCTTCGGTTTCCACCACCAGCGCCTCGAAGATGGTGAAGGCGCCGATGCCCGCCAGCAGGATGCCCAGCACCAGCGGAAAGTAACCGGGCCCCATGCGCGCGCCCTCGCCGATGTTGTAAGTGGTCGCGCCCCAGGCAAACGCAATCCCGACGACCAGGAACATAAGGCCAGAAAAGAAATCTTTTTGGCTTTTGATTTTCACGTGTTGTCTCCTCGAGAAGGATCTCCGTTCGCGATTGTGGTGGCAATAACCTCACTGGCCGTTGTGGGTTCCACCTACCTGTCGCCTGGGGGGACCCGCGAAATCACTCCAGGGGCGGCGTGGCAGTAAGCACTTCCTCCAGCGTAGTCAGGCCCTCGGCGACGCGCAGCACGCCGGCCAGCCGCAGCGGCCGCATGCCGTCGGCCACGGCCTGGCGGCGCAGCGCGTCCGTGCCGGGCGAGGCGTTGACCTTGTCCTTGAAGGCCGGGCTCACCGTCAGCAACTCGTACAGGCCCATACGGCCGAGGAACCCGGTCATCCGGCAATCGACGCAGCCCACCGGCTTGTAGGGTTTGTACCCGCCGCTGATCTTCCAGGGCTTGACGATCGCGTCCAGCGCTTCCCGGGAGGCGCCTTCGTCTTCCACGCGGCACTGTTTGCACAGCGTGCGCACCAGGCGCTGTGCGAGAACGCCCAGCATGGTCGCATTGATGAGGTACGGCGGTATTCCCAGCTCCATCAGCCGCGTGATGGCCGACGGCGCGTCGTTGGTGTGCAGGGTGGAAAACACCAGGTGGCCGGTCAGCGCGGCCTGCACCGCCATCTCGGCGGTGGCCAGGTCGCGGATTTCGCCCACCATGATGATGTCGGGGTCCTGCCGCATCAGCGCCCGCAGCCCTTCGGCAAAGCCGAAATCCAGTTGCGGCTGCACCTGGGTCTGGTTGAACGAGGGCTCGATCATTTCGATCGGGTCCTCCACCGTGCTCACGTTCACTTCCTCGGTGGCGACGCGCTTGAGCGTCGAGTACAGCGTGGTGGTCTTGCCCGAGCCGGTTGGGCCGGTGACCAGGATGATGCCGTAGGGGCGCCTGACCAGCGCCTCCCAGCGCTGCGCGTCGTGCTGCGCGAAGCCCAGCGCATCCAGGTCCTTCACCGCCGTGTCGGGGTCGAAGATGCGCATCACCATTTTTTCGCCGAACGCCGTGGGCAGCGTCGACAGGCGCATCTCGATCTCGTCGCCTCGGGCATTGCGGGTCTTGATGCGGCCGTCCTGGGGCCGGCGCTTTTCCACCACGTCCATGCGGCCCAGCAGCTTGATGCGGGCGGTCATGGCGTTGAGCACCCCCATCGGCATCTGATAGACCGGATGCAGCACGCCGTCGATGCGAAAACGGATCACGCCCTGCTCGCGCCGCGGCTCCAGGTGGATGTCGCTAGCGCGCTGGTCGAACGCGTAAGTCCACAGCCAATCCACCACCTGCACCACGCCCTGGTCGTTGGCGTCGAGCTGCTTGTTGCTCTTGCCCAGCTCGACCAGCTGCTCGAAGCTGGCGGCGCCGGCGTTGCCGCCGGCCTTCTGGGCCGCCCGCACCGACTTGGCCAGCGCGAAGAACTCCGCCGTGTAGCGCTGGATCTCCAGCGGGCTGGCCAGGACGCGTCGCACCGCGCGTCGCGACTGGCGCTCCACCTCGTCCACCCAATCGGTCAGGAACGGCTCGGCCGTCGCCACCACGACCTCCTTGCCGGTCACCTGGACCGGCAATACCCGGTGGCGCTCGGCGTAGCCGGCGCTCATGGTGTCCGCGACTTTGCCCACGTCCACTTTCAGCGGGTCGATGCGCAAGTATTCCAGGCCGGTGCGACCGGCCAGCCATTGCGTGAGCGTTTCGATGTCCAGCGGCTTGCCGCCGCCGGCGCGCTCCATGGCGACCGCAGCCAGCCTCACCAGCGGATGTTGGGCGCTTTCGGCCTGCGAGCAACGCGCGATGGTGCGCCGTGCTTCTTCCGCCGAGATCACGCCGTCGTGGCTCAACCACTCGACCAGGCCGCGCCAGTCCACAGGCCCATGCGGGGCACGGGCGGGCTTGGTCTTGGCAATGGCGGTCATGCGGCTGTGGTCAAAAGAAAAAATCAGTCGGCGGGCTTGAACACCCGCAACCACTTGCGGGCCGGCAAGCCCCAGCGAGTTTCAATTGTTTCCGCGCGTTCGGCAAGAGTGGGTCGGTCGGGGCGTTGCGGCGTGCGCAGGGCCAGCACGATAGTGTTGCCCTCGCGCGTCGGACGGAACGCCCAGACCGCGCCCGGCCCGAAGAGGCCCATGATCGTCTCCAGGCTCAGGCTGTACCTGGACGAGCGGCCGAACAGGTTCACCACCATGCAGCCGTCGTCCGTGAGCAGTTTGCGGCAATCCGCGTAGAACGCCTCGGTGTCGAGCACCGGCGCGGCGGCGTCCTGGTCGTACAGGTCCACCTGCAGGACATCGACCGTGCCGCGCCAGTGCTCGTGGGCCGCGACCTCGGCGGCGTCTCCCAGCACCACCGACAGGCGGGCGTCGTCGGCCGGCAGCTTGAACCACAGGCGGCATGCCGCGATCACCTGCGGGTTGAGCTCGATGGCGGTGGTTTTCATCCGCAGCTTGCAGCGGCAGAACTTGGTCAGCGCGCCGGCGCCCAGGCCCAGTTGCATGGCGTGCCTATGGGAAACCGAGGCCGGCGGCACGAACAGCAGCCAGGCCATCATGCGCTGCACATATTCCAGCTCGATATCGAAGGGCTTTTTCAGCAGCATCGAGCCCTGGACCCATTCGCTGCCCAGGTGGAGGTAGCGGATGTCGCCATAGTCGGAGAAATTGACTTCGGGCAGCTGGGTGGTCGTCGAACGCTTCTTCACTGCGCAGCATTATCGCCAGCCCGGCATTGGCTCAATCGCCATGCCGAGGAAAGGGCCCGTCAACGCGGGCTCGACCCGCAATCCAGGAAGTCCTGGATGCCCCCGGATCAAGTCCGGGGCAGGCTCCTCGAGTCCGGCATGACAGCCACTCTGTCATTGCGGGCTCGACCCGCAATCCATCGCGGCGCCGAGCTTGGGCAGGGCGGCCACGGCGTTGCGGGTGGTTACCTCGGCCAGCTCCGCCAAGCCGATGCCGCGCAAATCGGCCAGCACTTGCGCGATGCGCGGCAGCTCGGCCGGCTCATTGCGGGCCTGCGGCTGGCCGGCGTCGCGCTGCTGCGCCGTGCGGTACAGCCAATGCGGCGGGATATCCGGTGAATCGGTCTCCAGCACCAGGGCCGAGAGCGGCAGTTCGGCGGCAAGCCGCCGTATCTGGCGGGCACGGTCGAAAGTCAGGGTGCCGCCGAAGCCCAACTTGAAGCCCAGCCGGACGAATTCCTGCGCCTGCTGCATGCTGCCGTTGAACGCATGGGCGATGCCGGTCAGGTCCAAACGGCGCAAATGCATGAGCAGCTGGTCAGCCGAGCGGCGCACGTGGACGATGACGGGCAAGCTGTGGCGCCGGGCCAGCAAGAGTTGTTCGCGGTAAAAAAGTTCCTGCCGCGCGGCATCGAGTCCGGGCACGAAATAGTCGAGTCCGATTTCGCCGACGGCCACCAGCCGGGCGTCGCCCCGCGCATCGGCCAACGCCTGGTCCAGCCGGTCGAGGTCTTCTGCCGCGGCCCGGCCGGTGCATAGTGGATGAATGCCCAGGCCATAGCTGTCGCCGTGGCGGTGAGCCAGTTCGCGCACGGCGCCGAAGTTGGCAACCTCGACCGCGGGCAGCACGCAGTGCGCCACTTGCGCCGCCGCCGCGCGGGCACGTACGGCCGCCGCGTCCGCGGCAAACTCCGGGGCATCGAGGTGGCAGTGTGTATCAATCCACGCCGGCATGGCGCGATGATGCCGCAGGAGGAGCGCGGCCTCTTGGCTTTTTTTCACGAGCGCGCGCCAGGATAAGCGCGCTGCGGCCCGCCATGCGTGCAGGCCGGCGCAAAGCGTGATACCGTGCGTTTTCACTTTCGTGGTTCTTCGTTTTCCCCGCAGTTTTCGATAGGTGAACGAATGCGCAGGCCAGCCCTTTACAGCTCAAGCGGCGCGGGCCGATCGACACGGGCGGCTCCCCCGGCCGCCGTGACCGAGCCTGCCCAACCAGATCCAGCCCCCCCGCGACGCAGACGGCCCTTGGCCGGCCCCCGCCTGTTGTGGCTTGCCATCCTCATGCTCGCGGCGGCGCTAACCTATAGCATCAGCCTGGGTCTGCACCCGCGCCAGCAGAAGCTGACCCAGGATGTCATCAACGCGGCGGTTCTCAAGACCCTGGAAACCCACGTCCTGCCGTCCGAGTACGCCAAGGCCTACGACAACGTCGCCCCTTCGGTCGTGCGGGTGGTCAGCTACGTGAAGAAGAGCCGGCTGAAAGAAGACGCAGGCACCGCCAGGTCCGGCGCGAAGCCCAAGCCCCTGGGGCCGGCGCCTGGCAGCGAGACGGCATCGTCCGACAGCGAAGAGGAGGTCGAGAACGGCGTCGGCACCGGCGTAGTGATCATCGACAAGGGCATCATTCTCACCAATCTGCACGTGGTTTCCGGCGCGGACCGCATCAAGGTGGTGTTTGCGGATGGCCTGGAATCGAGCGCCTCCATCACCGGGATCCAGCCGGAGAACGATCTGGCCGTGCTGCAGGCCAGCAAGATCCCGGACGACCTGATCGCCGCCACGATGCGCTCCACCAGTGACCTGGGCCCGGGCGACAAGGTGCTGGCCGTGGGCTTTCCCTTCGGCATCGGCCCCTCGGCCTCCGGCGGCGTGATCTCCGGCATGAAGCGCGCGTTCCGCTCGCCCGAGGGCAAGCAGGAAATGACCAACCTGATCCAGTTCGACGCGGCGGCGAACCCCGGCAATTCGGGCGGACCGCTGGTCACCATGGACGGCGAGGTGGTCGGTATCGTCACCGCGATCCTGAACCCCACGCCGGCGCGCACCTTCATCGGCATCGGTTTCGCCGTACCGATCGAGAACGCGGCCGCCGCGGCCGGCCTGCCGCCGTTCTGATCTTTCTTTTTTCACCAACCAAGAGCCCACCCCATGGACCACACCACAAGCCAGGACGGCGCAATCGCCCAGTTGATGGAACAGATCCTCTACGAAGTGAAACGGGTGGTGGTGGGCCAGGACCGGTTTCTCGAACGGGTGATGGTCGCCATCCTGGCGCAGGGCCACCTGTTGGTCGAGGGCGTGCCCGGCCTGGCCAAGACGCTGACGGTGAAGACGCTGGCCAGCACCATCCACGGCCGCTTCAAGCGCATCCAGTTCACGCCCGACCTGGTGCCGGCCGACCTGGTGGGCACGCGCATCTACAACCAGAAGACCGGCGAGTTCAGCACCGCGCTGGGGCCGGTGTTCACCAACTTGCTGCTGGCCGACGAAATCAACCGCGCCCCGGCCAAGGTGCAGAGCGCGCTGCTGGAAGTGATGCAGGAGCGCCAGGTCACCATCGCCGGCGACACGCACAAGGTGCCCACCCCATTCCTGGTGATGGCCACGCAGAATCCGATCGAAACCGAAGGCACCTACCCTCTGCCCGAGGCACAGGTGGACCGCTTCATGATGAAGGTGCTGGTGGACTACCCGACCGACGAGGAAGAGTTCGTGATCGTCGAGCGCGTCATCGGCCCGCCCGTCAATGTGGCGGCGGTCGCGACGACCGAACAGCTCGCGGCACTGCAGGAGGAATGCCGGCGCGTCTACGTCGATCCCGCGCTGGTCACGTACGCCGTGAGGCTGGTTTCGGCCACCCGCACGCCGGAAAAGCACGGGCTCAAGGACCTGGTCAAGTACATCACCTTCGGCGCCAGCCCGCGCGCCACGATTAACCTGACCGAGGGCGCGCGCGCCCTGGCCATGCTGCGCGGGCGCACCTACGCGCTGCCCGAGGACATGTCCGACCTGGTGCCCGATGTGCTGCGGCATCGGCTGGTCCTGTCGTACGAGGCGCTGTCCGAAGGGCTGTCACCCGATGCCCTGGTGGGCAAGATCATGGCCAAGATCCCGGCGCCGCCGAGACCGCTGGAACATGAAAAACTCGCAGCATAGCCAAGGACAAAACGCGGCGACAAGCGCCGCGTCCGGTGGCGCTGCCCCTCACGTGTCAGCGGAAAACGTGCTGCGGCGGCTGGAGTGGACCGTCATACGCCGGCTGGACGGGCTGTTGCAGGGCGACTACCGCACCTTATTGCGCGGCGCGGGCTTGGACCTGGCGGACCTGCGCGAATACCAGCACCATGACGACGTGCGCCATATCGACTGGAACGTCACGGCGCGGCTGCAGGTGCCCCATGTGCGCGTCTTCACCGAGGACCGCGAGATGGCCGCGTGGTTCCTGCTGGACCTGAGCCCGTCGGTCGATTTCGGCTCGGGCGAACTGCGCAAGCGCAACATTTCCGCCGAGTTCGTCGCGGTGCTCGCGCGCATGCTCACGCGCCACGGCAACCGCGTCGGCGCCCTGCTCTACGGCTCGGGCGTGGACGCGGTGATCCCCGCGCGCGGCGGGCGGCGCCACGTGCTGCACCTGTTGCACAGCGTCCTGTCGCGTCCGCTCGGCCGCGAGTCGGGCACGACGCGGCTGAAGGACCTGCTGGAATCGGCCGCCGGCATGATCAAGCGCCGCTCGACGCTGTTCATCGTCTCCGATTTCATCAGCGAGCCGGGCTGGGAGCGCCCGCTGGCGCTGCTGGCCCAGCGCCACGAGGTGGTCGCCGTGCGCGTGCTGGACCCGCTGGAACTGGACCTGCCCGACCTGGGCCTGCTGACCATGCGGGACTCGGAGACGGGCGAACAAATGCTGGTGGACACCCATGACAAGGGCTTTCGCAAGCGCTTCGCGCGCATCGCCGCCCAGCGCGAAGCCGACCTGCGCCAGGCCCTGACGCGCGCCGCCGTCGACGCGCTGGAGCTGTCCACCGATGGCGAACTGGTGGATGCCGTGGTGCGCTTCGCCGACATGCGCAAGCGCCGCGCAAGGCTCTCGGCCGGAGGCCTGCCCGCGCACCTGAAGCAAGCCGCCGCCTGAACCAAAGAGGACAAGACCCATGAATTTCCTCTGGCCCGAATTTCTCTGGCTGCTGCTCGCGCTGCCGCTGCTCGTCCTGCTGTACCTCTGGCTGCTGCGGCGCAAGAAGAAGATGGCGCTGCGCTATGCGTCGCTGTCGATCGTCAAGGAGGCCATGGGCGCGGGCCAGACAGTGCGCCGGCACATCCCGCCGGCGCTGTTCCTGCTGGCGCTCGCGGCCATGCTGCTGGCGACGGCGCGGCCGGTGGCGGTGGTCACGCTGCCGTCGAACCAGCAGACCATCATCCTGGCGATGGACGTGTCGGGCAGCATGCGTGCCGCCGACGTGCTGCCCAACCGCCTGGTGGCCGCGCAGAACGCCGCCAAGTCCTTCATCGCCGAACTGCCGCGCCACGTGAAAGTCGGCATCGTCGCTTTCGCCGGATCGGCGCAGGTGGCGCAACTGCCCACCGTGAACCGCGAAGACCTGGTGACCGCGATCGACCGCTTCCAGTTGCAGCGCGCCACCGCTACCGGCAATGCCATCGTGATCTCGCTGGCCACATTGTTCCCCGACGACGGCATCAGCCTGGAGTCGCTGCAAACCGGGCGGGAGCGCCAGCGCGGCGTCGCGATCGACGCCGAGCGGAAGGAGAAAAAGGAGTTCACGCCCGTGGCGCCGGGCTCCTACACCTCGGCCGCCATCATCATGCTGACCGACGGCCAGCGCACCACGGGCGTGGACCCGCTGGAAGCGGCCAAGCTGGCGGCCGACCGAGGCGTGCGCGTCTATACGGTGGGCATCGGCACGGTGGACGGCGAGACGATCGGCTTCGAGGGCTGGTCGATGCGCGTGCGCCTGGACGAGGAAACCCTCAAGGCGATCGCCACCAAGACCAACGCGGAGTATTTCTATGCCGGCACCGCGAACGACCTGAAGAAGGTCTATGAGACGCTCAGCTCGCGCCTGACGGTGGAAAAAAAGGAAACGGAAGTGTCGGCCCTCTTGGCGATGGCCGCCGCGGCGCTGGCCGTCCTGTCGGCCGCCCTGTCGCTGCTGTGGTTCAACCGGATCCTGTAGCCGCGATCACGAAGGCCGCGCCTGATCTAAGAGGGCCTGTCATGCCGGGCTTGACCCGGCATCCATGA
>DATMBW010000204.1:0-3635 GCA_035559095.1 Ramlibacter sp. | reverse complement strand
CTCGAAAGCCCCTATCCACGGGGCTTTTTTGTTTTTCAGCGTCGGCATCCGTTTTGTTTGGTGGGGGAGCGCAGCAGTCCCCCGCACCGCCGCTCGGCCATGACCTGGATCTCGGTGGCGTACCGAAATCAGCTCCGTGTCTATTCCGCCGTGGCGAATGAACAAGGTGAGCACTTTCGACTGGCTGCAAGAGTTGAGGATGACACACGCACCGATTTGTGCGAAGGTTTCTCCTTCTGCCAGGGAGGCAGGTTGTCATGGATGTTCTGCGCGCCTACCTCGCGTGCCTGCGGCGCGACGCCGCCCTTCATGTATTCGTGTTGGCCTACGCCATGGCCGGGCTGCTTGTTGGAGTCGCGACCGGCGTGCCGCACAAGTTCGCGCCGCTCGCGTATGCCGGCGTGCTGGCGGGGATGGCGCCGCCGGTCGTGCTGGCCGGCACAGTGCTTTGGGCGCTCCGGTCGCCCAAGCCTCTGAAGGCATGGCGCCGCAGCATCAGCGCAATCAGGCCCGACACGGTAGCGAGCCTGCTGCTATTCGCGAGCCTCACCGTCTTTGTCGGGGCGTTTGTGTCCGTCAAGACGATGCTGCCTGATATGGTTCCGTTCAATGCCGACCCGCACCTGGCGGATCTGGACCGGGCGCTCCATGGGCGCGACCCTTGGCTCTATACCGTTGCATTGCTACCGGCTCAGATGACGCAGGCGCTGGAGGCGCTGTACTTCGCCCTTTGGAACCTGCTGCTGCCAAGCTCGATCCTGGCCGTATTGCTGATCCCACAATTGCGCCCAATGCGCGCGCAGTACGTCTGGACCTTCCTCATTGCCTGGGCTGTCTTGGGCAACGTATTGGCTGGCGCCTTCATGTCGGCGGGGCCCGTCTACTTCGAACTCGTCACCGGCGATGCGCGGTTCGCCGGTCTGATGGACTACCTCGCACGCAACTCGATGGCCCAGGAATGGCGGGCCTATCTGTGGCAGTCCCATATAGCGGGCGCGGCGGGCGCGGGGTCGGGGATATCCGCCTTTCCCTCGATGCACCTGGCGAATGCAACGATGTTCGTCCTGCTGGCCCGCCGCGCGCACCGCTGGCTGATGGTGGCCGCCATCGCCTTCTGCGCGGTGGTCCTGTTCGGCTCTGTGCACCTGGGCTGGCACTACGCCGTCGACGGCTATTTCTCGATCGCCGCTACCGTGGTGATCTGGAAGATCGTCGGGTACGTGCTCGGGACGATTCCGAACGCCTGCAGCTGCCCGCTGGCAGCTACCTGCCCGCACAGCTGAATCCGGTTTGCAGGTGCCAAGGGCAGCAGGCACGAGCTTTGCCGGTCCTTGACCGGCAAAGCCTCAGTGCGCCGGTTCCAGCACCGCCTGTTCGGCCAGGGCAAAGCCCGCGGCGAGCGCATCCAGGTTGATGTGCAGGAAACTGCGCGGCGTTTCGCTGCGCACGGCCTGCTCGAGCGTCTTGCGGTCCGTCAGCTTTCCGATCACGGCCAGGGCGCCGATCGCGACGATGTTGGCGACGCGCTCGCTGCCAAGCTCGATCGCACGGCGCGTGAGCGGAAGGCGATAGATGCGGTGGCTGCTCTCGGGCAGTTGCGGGCACATGCGCGGATCGGCGATGACGATCGCATCCGGTTTGAGCAGGGGCCAGGAAGGCTTGATGGCGATGCCATCAAGCAGCACCAGTCCATCGAGGGCGGTGACGATCGGAAAATCGACGTTGCCCTCCGCGACCACCAGATCGGCGTTGCAGAAGCCTCCGCGCGAGGTCGGCTCGTAGGTCTGCGATTGCGCGATACGGCGGCCGGTCGAGGCCAGCGCGTCGGCCAGCATCTTGCCTGCCAGGATGAGCCCCTGGCCGCCGCTGCCCGCGATGCGGATTTCAAGACGCGCGCCAGTGCTCATTTGCCACCCTTTCCGGAGGCGGCCTTGATGGTGGCCGCCGCTTTGCGATAAGCCTGGCCGTACTCCGGCCGGGCGTTCTTCATGAGAATGCCGGTGGGCAGGTCGTTGGGCCGGAAGGGCGTGTCCACCGTGTCGCGGTACGCGTCGGGGCGCAGTTCCGCCGTCTGGCGCAGCATCATCTCGGGCGAGGAACCCATTTCGTTCTTGCGCCCGAAGATCTCGGTGCAGTCGGTCAGCACTTCGAGGAAGGCAAAGCCCGGATGCTCGAGGCCGGCACGGATCAGCTCTTTCAACTTGGGCACATGCATCGTCACTTCGCGGCCGACGAAACCGGCGCCGGCGGCGCTGGCGAGTGCGCAGGCGTCGAAATGCGGTTCGGTATTGCCCGTAGGCGTCGTGCTGGTCACGCGCGTTTCCGAGGTCGTGGGGGAGACCTGGCCGCCGGTCATGCCATAGACCTCGTTGTTCAGCATGAGGCAGGTGAGCTTGAGATTGCGGCGGCAGGCGTGGATCAGGTGGTTGCCGCCGATGGCCAGGCAATCGCCGTCGCCGGTGATGACGACCACGTGCAGGTCCGGCCGGGCCAGCGCCAGCCCGGTGGCGAACGCAAGTGGACGGCCATGCGTGACGTGAAACGTGCTGGCGTCGATATAGGCCGAGAGGCGTCCGGCGCAGCCGATGCCCGAGACCACGGCGAGCTTGTCCTTGTCGATCTTCAGCTCGTGCAGCGCCCAGAGCAGCGCCCGCAGCGCGATGCCGTGGCCGCAGCCCGGGCACAGGAAGTGCGGCATCATTTGCTTGCGCAGGTACTCGCGTACGTCGAAGTCGCGAGCAGAGTCGATGATCATTGTGCGACTTCCTTCTCGTTGTTCATGAGCGCTTCGGCGCGCGCGGCGATCTCGGCCGGCGTGATCGGTTCGCCGTTGACGCGATGGAGGCCCTGGACGCGTTCGCGGCCGAGGATGCGTTCGACCTCCTGGCTCAGCTGTCCGAGGTTCAGTTCCGGAACGAGCACGGCCCGCGCGTTGGCAGTGGCTTCGCGCAGCGCCTTCTCGGGGAAGGGCCAGAGGGTGATCGGCCGGAACAGGCCGACCCGCAGGCCGTTCGCGCGGCTCTGCTCGACGGCACGGCTGGCGGCGCGTGCGCTGATGCCGACGGCGACGACCACGACGTCCGCATCCTCGCATCCGACGGCCTCCCAGGAGTCGATGGCGTCGCGGTGCGCTTCGAACTTGGAAAGCAGCCGTCCGAGGTTGCGGCTGACCGCCTCCGGCTGCTGGGACGGGAAACCGTCTTCGGTGTGGCTCAGCCCGGTGGTGTGGACGCGATAGCCATCGCCCGGCCGCGCCATGGCGGGAATGCCGTCCGCGCCGGGGGCGTAGGGCCGGTAGTCTTCGCGCGGCCCGCTGGCCCACTTGCGCTGCGCCCGCTGCGCGCCGGCATCATCGGGCAGTTCCACCGTTTCGGTCAGTTGCGCGATCACCTGGTCGTACAGCACGACGACCGGCGTGCGGAAGGTCTCGGCAAGCTCGAAAGCGCGGATGGTTTCGAAGTAGACCTCGCGCACCGACGCGGGCGCCAGCACGATGATCGGATAGTCGCCGTGGCTGCCCCAGCGGGACTGCATGATGTCGCCCTGGGCCGGCCGCGTCGGCATGCCGGTGGACGGTCCGCCACGCATCACATTCACGATCACGCAGGGGATTTCGGCGCCGGCCGCGTAGCCGA
>DATMBW010000203.1:0-2407 GCA_035559095.1 Ramlibacter sp. | reverse complement strand
GTTCGACGTGCGCATGCGGAACCTGTACGGTGTCCACGAGCGCAACGTCACGCACTACCAGATGAAAGTGGAGGACAACATCCTGCAGCCGTTGCTATCGAAACTGGAGCAGACTTCGCAGTACCGGCAGCGGCGCGCCGCCATTGCGGCCTGGAACGCGGGCAGCCCGGTCATCAAGCGCGGCATCGCCATCACGCCGGTGAAATTCGGCATCAGCTTCACCGCCACGTTCTTCAACCAGGCCGGCGCGCTGGTGCACGTGTACACCGACGGCAGCGTGCAGGTGAACCACGGCGGCACCGAGATGGGCCAGGGCCTGAACACCAAGGTCGCGCAGATCGTGGCCGACGAGCTGGGCGTGCCGTTCGAGCGCGTGCGCTCGACGGCGGCCGACACCGGCAAGATACCCAACGCCTCGGCCACGGCCGCCTCCAGCGGCACCGACCTGAACGGGCGCGCCGCTCAGTTCGCGGCGCGCAACGTGCGTGACAACCTGGCCGCTTTCGTCAGCGGCCTGGACGGCTGCGGCGCGGGCGCCGTGACCTTCCGCGCCGGCCAGGTGATCTCGCCCAAGGCCACGCGCAGCTTCGACGAAGTGGTGAAGGCGGCCTACGCCAACCGCATCCAGCTGTGGAGCGACGGCTTCTACCGCACGCCCAAGATCCACTACGACAAGGCCACGCTCACCGGCCGGCCGTTCTACTACTTCAGCTACGGCGCGGCCTGCAGCGAGGTCGCGATCGACACCCTGACGGGCGAAAGCCGCCTGCTCAAGGTGGACATCCTGCACGACGTAGGCACCAGCATCAATCCGGCCATCGACATCGGCCAGATCGAAGGCGGCTTCATCCAGGGCGTGGGCTGGCTCACCACCGAGCAACTGATGTGGGACGACAGTGGCCAGCTCACAACGCACGCCCCGAGCACCTACAAGATTCCCGCGACCGGCGACGTGCCCGAACACTTCAACATCGAGCTTTGGCCCGAGCCGAACCGCGAGGACAACGTGGGCGGCAGCAAAGCCGTCGGCGAGCCGCCGCTGATGCTGGCGATCGGCGTCTGGGAGGCATTGCGCGACGCGGTCGCCGCGGCCAGGGGCGACCGCCGGCCTGTTCGGATGGACGCGCCGGCGACGCCGGAGAATGTACTGAAGGCGGTCAGGAACTGATTTCGCGTGCCGTGATGCGGTACTTGAAGTCGTCGGGCGAGTAGGAGTCGAAGCGGCCGTTCGCGTTTTCGGCCACCGGGTACATCAGGAAGCCCACTTTGGGACCGCTGGACGATGGCAATGCCACGTCGTGGGCGGCGTTGTAGGCCAGCCAGTTGCCCTCGCAGCAGCCGAACAGGCCCTTGTGCACCGGCGCCACGACCGCATTTCTCTTGATCCACTCCGCGGTTTCCTGGCGCATGACCTTGGTCACGTCGGCCGGATCCATGGCCACCCAGCCGTAGCCGCGCAGCCAGGCCTCGGCGCGGCAATGCTGGGCGCCGGCGAACTTGGCCGAATTGCCGCCGAGTTCCCGGTCCCGAATTTGGAAGGCGCCAGGCGCACGCCGTACAGGTCGCGCGCCGGGATGCCGACCGAGCGGCACATTCCGACGAACAGCGCGTTGAGGTCGGCGCACTTTCCGCCCCGGTTGCCGCCCTCGAGCAAGGCCTTGATGTCGCCTTCGCCGCAGCCGCGCACCGTGGTTTCGCGATAGGTGTTGTGGACCACCCACTCGTAGATCGCACGGGTCTTGGCAACATCGCCCTGCGCGCCGCGGGTCGCTTGCAGCGCCGTGCTGCGCACGATGCCGTCGGTGGGAATCAGCTCCGTGGGCTGGGTCCAGAAGGCCAACGTCGCCGCGTCCTCGGCCTGCCCACGGCTGTCAGTTCGACGAACGGCCGCCCTTCGGCCGGAGTGAAGCGGGCATGCAGCGTGCGCGCACCGTACTTGCCGTCCTGAACCATGCGGGTGGCGCCATTGCTAGAGAAGCTGCTCTCCAGCGAGCGCTGCCATCCGCTCTCGATCGAGGGCACCGGCAGCCACACCTGGGCGGCGCCGCGCTCTTGCCCGCATGCGGCCAAATCTGATTGAATACGGATTCCTGCCAGGAGCCTGACTACATCTCTCGGCTCATTGGACTAGCCGGCTTAATTACGAAATTACTGCTGAACCACGAAGCGCAGGTCGCGGGTTACCGTTCGCTGTCGCGTATCTGATATTTGCAGCAACAGCCGATGGCTGCCAGCTGGAATTTCGGCTCGGTCTACATAAATTCCATTTGCTCCCACATTCACGTTCTTCAACAGCCGCTGAGTAATATCGATCTTGAATGCTCCGTAATAGACCCGAAAGCTAGCCGGGTCAATTGACGAGTCAGTTCCCGCGCGAAAAACCAACTCAATCGCCATGGGACTGCCG
>DATMBW010000202.1:0-2773 GCA_035559095.1 Ramlibacter sp. | reverse complement strand
AAAGAGGAAAAGGCCGCTCTCGAGCGAGTCAATTGTTCCCGTTCAGCAGCTAAAGAGGTGCACTGATGCCAGTCAAACGCTCAGAGAAGACGCCGATGCCGGTGCGGGACGCACTGCTTCGCGCGCACGATTTCAACGAGGTGAACGCGGGCTACACGCAACAGCACGCCGTTTTCGAGGCGGAGCGCTGCCTGCGCTGCCAGGACCCGGTGTGCGTGGACGGCTGCCCCGTCAACATCCCCATCCCGGACTTCATCCACGCCGTTGCGGCGGGCGACATGCCTAAGGCCGCCAAGATCCTGCGCAGCGCCAATCCGCTGCCCTCCATCTGCGGGCGCGTCTGCCCGCAGGAAAACCAGTGCGAATCCGAATGCCACATGGTCAAGCGCTTCAACCCGGTGGCCATCGGCCACCTGGAGCGCTTCGTGGCCGACTGGGAACGCACGCAGCCGATCAAGGCGGGCGTGAACATCACGCGCAAGGAAAAGATCGCTGTCATCGGGGCCGGCCCGTCGGGCCTGGTCTGCGCCGGCGAGCTCGCGCGTCTGGGCTATGCGGTCACGATCTACGAGGCGCTGCACGCGCCGGGCGGCGTGCTGCGCTACGGCATTCCGGAGTTCCGTCTTCCCAAAGCCATCCTCGACTGGGAAATCGACGTGCTCAAGGCGATGGGCGTGGAGATCGTCTGCAACGTGGTCATCGGCCGGACACTGACCATGGACGCGTTGTTCGAGAAGATGGGTTATGCCGCCGTGTTCATCGGCACCGGCGCCGGCCTGCCTGCGTTCCTGGGCATGCCGGGCGAAAACCTGAACGGCGTCATGTCGGCCAACGAGTTCCTGACCCGCATGAACCTGATGGGCGGCTATCGCCCCGAAAACGACACGCCGCTCAAGGTGGGCAAGCGCTTCGCCGTGATCGGCGCGGGCAACACCGCGATGGATGCCGTCCGCTCGGCACTGCGCATGGGCGCGCAAGAGGCCTATGTCGTCTACCGCCGCAGCGAAAAGGAGATGGGCGCGCGGGTCGAGGAGTACCACCACGCCATCGAGGAAGGCGTGCAGTTCCAGTGGCTCACCAACCCGCTGGAAGTCATCGGAGATGCGGATGGCTGGGTCACGGGCCTGAAGTGCCAGAAGATGAAGCTGGGCGAGCCGGATGCGTCCGGGCGCGCGAAGCCGATCCCGATCGAAGGCAGCGAATTCGTGCTGCCGGTCGACAACGTCGTCCTGGCGATCGGCACCACGCCCAACCCCCTGCTGACGCGAACCACGACGGGGCTGCTCACGAACAAGAAGGGTTGCCTGGTGGCTGATGAGCATACGGGCCTCACCTCGAAGGCGCTGGTTTTCGCCGGCGGCGACGCGGTGACCGGCGCGGCAACCGTCATTCTTGCGGCCGGCGCCGGCAAGCGGTCGGCCCAGGCCATTCACGACGCACTGCAGCAAATGCCCTCCGCGGCCCATTAGCGGGTTGCATCCCGTGCAGCTTCCGCCATCGGCAGCGGACCTGCACCGGCTGGAGTGGCCATGAGCGCCGTGTCGTCAGCGGCGCGCCGCGTGTTTTTGCTGCTGAGCCAGGGCCGGATTTCGCGGGCTCGCTGATCGCAACATCGGACGTTTCGGCTTGCCCGGCGAGGCCGTGTGATTGACAATGCAAAAGTTCTTGTCAGCACCTTCGACCCGGGCCACCACCGCATGAAAGTCGCGCTCTTCGTACCCTGCTATGTCGACGCGTTCTTCCCGGAGGTCGGCATTGCCACGCTGGAACTGCTGGAGCGCTTCGGCTGCCAGGTGCACTACCCGTTGAACCAGACCTGCTGCGGCCAGCCGATGGCCAACAGCGGTTGCCACGACGACGCCCGCGCCACCGAGGCGCTGTTCGCGAAGAACTTCGCGGGCTACGACTACATCGTCACGCCTTCTGGCAGTTGCTGCCATCAGGTGCGCGAGCACCTGACCGCAATCGAGCAGACACGCGAAGTGCGGGCGGTGCGCCGCAACACCTATGAGCTGGTCGAGTTCCTGCACGATGTACTGCGCGTGCGCGACTTCCCGTGGACCGAGTTTCGCCACAAGGTCGGGCTTCACATCGGCTGTTCGACGCTGCGCGGGCTGCGCCAGGCCAAGACCTCCGAAATCGCCGAGCCCGCCTTCAACAAGCCGCGCGCGCTGCTGTCCCGCGTCAGGGGCATCCAGTTCGTCGCGCCCCAACGCCCGGACGAATGCTGCGGCTTCGGCGGCACGTTCTCCGTGTTCGAGGAGCCCGTTTCCGCCCGGATGGGGCAGGACAAGGTGAACGATCACGCGCAGGCGGGCGCCGAGTACATCGTCTCGCCCGACATGTCCTGCATGATGCACCAGCAGGGTTGCGCCAGGCGCCTCGGGCTGCCGCTGAAGTTCATCCACATCGCGCAGGTGCTCAATGGAGCGCGGTCATGAGCCGGGCGCCGGGCCGGCTGTGGGGGCGCGAATGAAACCCGTCGATCATGCGCGGGCTTCGTCGAAGTTCATCCAGGCCACGCACCATGTCGAGTTCCACGACAAGCGGCTGTGGGACCTGAGGCAAAAGCGCGACCGCGAAAGCCAGGACCTGCCCGAATGGGAGGAGCTGCGCAACCTCGCTTCGGCGATCAAGGAACACACGCTGACGCATCTTGCGGACTACCTGGAACAGTTCGAGCGCAACGCGACGGCCAACGGCATGGTGGTGCACTGGGCGCGCGACGCGGCCGAGCACAACCAGATCGTGTTCGACATCATGGCCGCGCGCG
>DATMBW010000201.1:0-2567 GCA_035559095.1 Ramlibacter sp. | reverse complement strand
CGGATGGTTGTGCCAGTACAGCAGCAGGCTGGCCAGCAGCTCGGGCTTGCGCAGGAACGGCGAATCGGCCGGCGTCGCGCCGCCCAGCACGAAATGGTTGCCGCCGCCGGTGCCGGTGTGGCGGCCGTCGGTCATGAACTTCTCGGCGGCCAGCCTCGTCTCGAACGCCGCCTGGTAGAGGAATTCGGTGTGCTGCACCAGCTCGGCCCAGTGGCGCGCCGGATGGATGTTGACCTCGATCACACCGGGGTCGGGCGTGACCTGCAGCAGCTTCAGGCGATGATCGCGCGGCGGCGGATAGCCTTCCAGCACGATCTTCATTCGCAGCTCCTCGGCCGTCGCTTCCACAGCGGCCAGCAGGTCCAGGTAGTCCTCCAGGCGAGCCAGAGGCGGCATGAAGACATAGAGCAGCGAACTCTTGCCGGCCGATTCGGCGCCCGGCACATTGGCGCGCGCGGGGTCCCGCGCTTCGACGCACAGGGCGGTGCGCGCGTGGCCCTTGGCCGAGTCGAATCGAGCCGGCTGCCGCACGAAATCCTCTGGTTCGCTTTGGCCGGGCGAACTCGCGCTCTTGCCGCCCGGATGGTCGAGCCCCGGCTGCAAGCGATGGGGCGCTTCGGCGGCGGGGCCGCGCCCTGAAAGGTAGGGCGGGGCGGGGTGCCTGTCGCCGGCCGCGGCCCGGGCAGCGTACCGGTCCTGCAGCGATCGCGCGGCCGGCAATGCGCCGCGCGGCGCCATCGGATCGCGTTCGATCAGATGGGGCGCGTCGGTCTCGCAGGCCCAGGGCAGCGAATCGAGCGGCAGCCGCAAGCCCATCGGCGAGTCGCCCGGAATCAGGTACATGCGTTCGTCGCGCAGGAACCAGGGGCCGGTGGACCATTGCGGCGCGGCGAAGTCGGGATGCTCGTCGTCGCGGGCATACAGCGGCAGCACGTAGCCCACCGGCGCGTCGAGCTTCTGCTCGAACACCCGGCGCAATCGCGCGCGCTCCATCTCGTCGTCCAGGCGCGAATCGAAGGGGTCCACGTTGACCGGCAGGCGTCGCTCGCGCCACAGGTAGTAGAAGACATCCTCGAACGCGGGCTGGATGAACCGGTTCGTGAGATTCAGCCGGGCCGCCAGTGCATGCGCGAAGCGCTTGGCGTCCTCGGTCGTGTAGTGCGCAGGCAGCCGCTCGTCGGCGAAGAGCGCCGGGTTGTTCCACGCCGGCTGGCCGTCGGCGCGCCAATAGATCGACAAGGCCCAGCGCGGCAACTGCTCGCCGGGATACCACTTGCCCTGGCCGAAATGCAGGAAGCCGCCCTGGCCGTATTCACCCCGCAGGCGGTGCAGCAGCGCCGTCGCGTAGCCGCGCTTGGTTGGCCCCAGGGCGTCGGTATTCCACTCGGCCGCGTCGCGGTCGCTTGTCGCCACGAAGGTCGGCTCGCCGCCCATCGTCAGGCGCACGTCGCCTTCTTGCAGCCGCCGGTCCACCGACTCGCCCAGCGCGAGCACCTCGGACCATTGCTGCTCGGTGTAGGGCTTGGTCACGCGCGGCGATTCGTGGATGCGCGTGACTTGCATGCGATGGCTGAACTCCACCTGGGAGTCGTCGACTGCGCCTTCGATCGGCGCCGCGCCCGAGGGCTGCGGCGTGCACGCCAGCGGGATATGTCCTTCGCCGGCCAGCAGCCCCGAGGTCGGATCGAGCCCGATCCAGCCCGCGCCGGGCAGGTAGACCTCGCACCAGGCGTGCAGGTCGGTGAAGTCCACCGCGGTGCCGCTGGGGCCGTCCAGCGCCTTCACGTCGGGCGTGAGCTGGATCAGGTAGCCCGAGACGAAGCGTGCGGCCAGCCCGCAGCGGCGCAGCAATTGCACCAGCAGCCAGCCGGTGTCGCGGCAGGACCCGCTGGCGTTGGTCAAGGTCTGGTCCGGCGTCTGCACGCCGGGCTGCATGCGGATCAGGTACTTGATGTCGTGCTGGAGCTTGCGGTTGATGCCGACCAGGAAATCGATGGTGCGCTGGCGCTTCTGATCGACCTGTTCCAGGTAGGCCTGCAGCAGCGGCGTGTTCGGTTCGGTGGCCAGGTACGGAGCGAGTTCCTGCGACACCAGGGGCTCGTACATGAACGGGAATTGCTCCGCCGCCGGCTCCAGGAAGAAGTCGAACGGGTTGTACACCGCCATTTCCACCACCAGGTCCACCGTGACCTGGAACTCGGTGGTCTTCTCGGGGAACACCAGGCGGGCCTGGTAATTGGAGAACGGATCCTGCTGCCAGTTGATGAAATGCGTGGCCGGCTCGACCTTCAGCGAATACGAGACGATATGGCTGCGCGCATGCGGCGCCGGCCGCAGCCGCACCACCTGGGGCCCCAGCTGCACGGGACGGTCATACTTGTAGCGCGTGACGTGGTTCAGTGCGGCGTGGATGGACATGCGGCGGATACTAGCAAGTCCGGGGCCTGTGTGCGGCTTTCTGCCAGAGCGTGCGAAGTAATGCCGCGTGTCGGCAGGACCGCCCCGCCGCTCGTTGAGAATGCGTCATGCCGAACAACAACCACGCGGGCGGAGGATGGATGACGCCC
>DATMBW010000200.1:0-12918 GCA_035559095.1 Ramlibacter sp. | reverse complement strand
GGTGTGGGCCGTATCCCTCAGCCAGGTGGGCAGCCTGGCCGAAGCGAAGGTGTTCGACCTGTTCACCGCCCTGGCGGCGCCGCGGGCCGGCGACCCGCGCATCGTCATCCTGGCGATCGACGAGCCGAGTTTTCAGGAACTGCAGATGCAGTGGCCGTTCCCACGCAGCCTGCACGCCCGGCTGCTGCAACGGCTCCATGCCGATGGCGCCGCCGCGGTGGGGTTCGACGTCATCTTCGCCGAGCCCAGCAACGACGCCGATGACAACGCCTTCGCCGGCGCCATCGCCGCCGCCCGGCCCGTGGTGTTGGCCGCTTCGCAGGAGCTGCTCGAAACCGGCAATGCGGCGATGTGGACGACGGTGCAGCCGATCGCCCCGCTGCTGGCCGCCGGCGCCATCCGCGGCGATACCGGCGTACACCCCGACGACGACTATGTGGTGCGGCGGCAGCCGGGCGGCGCGCAGACCCTCTCGGCCCAGCTGGCCAGGCTGGGCCGGACGCCCACGACCGGCGGCGAGCCGGCCGGCGACCTGATCGAGTACCTCGGGCCACGCGGGACGATCGATACCCGGTCGTATTACCAGGCGGTGCTGCCCGGCCTGCTGCCGCCGGGGTTCTTCCGCGGAAAGATCGTGCTGGTGGGCCACACCACTCGCAGCGCGGCCGAATTGCGCAGTACGCGCACCGACTCCTTCAACTCCCCGTTTGCGACGGCCGACGGGGGCGACCGGCTGTTTCCCGGCGTCGAGATCCATGCCACGCTGCTGGCCAACCGGCTGTCGGGGGGCGGCCTGCGGACGGTGTCCAGCGGCTGGGTGGTGGCGCTGATCGCAGTGCTGGGCACACTGCTCGCGACGTCCGGCTCGCGCACCCATCCCGGCTTGGCCGCCGGCATCGCCGTGGCGCTGGCGGCCGGCGTCACGGCGCTGTCCTGGGGATTGTTCAGCCTGCAAAAATTATGGCTGCCCCCGGTGTTTCCGGTGGCGGCGCTGCTGTCGCTCTCGGGTGCCACCGGGTTGCTCAACTACCTGGCGGTGCGCCGGCGCGGCGTGCACGTGCGCCGGATGTTCTCGCAGTATGTGCCGCCCGAAGTCGTGGCGCGGCTGGTGGAACAGCCCGATCTGATGCGCCTGGGCGGCGAGGCCCGGGAAGTCACGCTGATGTTCACCGACCTGTCGGGCTTCACGGCCATGTCGGAGCGGCTCAGCGCCGAGCAGACGGTCGAGGTGCTGAGCGCGTATTTCGATGCCATGACACCCATCGTGCACCGTTACCAGGGCACGGTCGACAAGTTCATCGGCGACGCGATCATGGCGTTCTGGGGGGCGCCGCTGGCCGACGCTGCCCATGCGGAACATGCGGTGCGGGCGGCGATCGAAATGCAGGCGGCCATGCCGGCCCTGCTTCGCCAGTTGGGCTCGCGCGGGCTGCCGCCGATCGCCATGCGAATCGGCGTGCACACCGGGCGCGCGGTGATCGGCAACGTGGGCTCCAGCACCCGGTTCTCCTACACCGCGGTCGGCGACGCCGTGAACCTGGCCGCCCGGCTGGAAGGCGCGAACAAGGCCTTCGGCACCGACATCCTCGTCTCGCAGAGCACGGCCTCGCGGCTGCCCGCCGATCTGCCGCTGCGGCCGCTGGACGACGTCGTGGTCAAGGGCAGGACCGAATCCGTGCGCGTCTTCACCCCCTGCCGCGAGGCGCAACTGTGCGAGCTCAGTGCCGCGGCCCTGTCGGCCTTTCGCGATCGGCGCTGGGACGAAAGCGAGTCGCAATTGCGGGCGTTGTTGCGGCTGCGGCCTGCCGACCCCACCGCGCTGCGGCTGCTCGAGCGCATTGCGAAGGCCCGTGGGCTGCCGCCCGGCGCGCCATGGCGTGCGGCCGAGGAGCTGGACAAGCTCTGAGCCGGGCGTGACTGGCAAGCGGCAAAGTTCCGTAGCATCATTCCCGTTCCCGTCCATGGAGCCCCGTATGAACAACAACTTTTTTCTCGCCGGCCTGACCGCCGGCATGGTCCCTGACTCCCGCGCGTCCGGTTTCACCCTGACCAGCCCCGACATCCAGGCCGACGCCCTGATGCCGCAAAGTTTCGAATTCGACGGCTTCGGCTGCTCCGGCGAGAACAAGTCGCCCGAACTGAGGTGGAGCGGCGCGCCCAGGGACACCAAGAGCTTCGCCGTCACCGTGTACGACCCGGACGCGCCCACCGGCTCCGGCTTCTGGCACTGGATGGTGGTCAACATCCCGGGCAACGCCACCGGGCTCGCGAAAAACGCCGGTGCGATCGGCGGCGCCAACCTGCCCAAAGGCGCAAAGCATGTGCGCATCGATTACGGCATCTTCGGCTGGGGCGGCCCTTGCCCGCCGCCGGGCGACAAGCCGCACCGCTACCTGTTCACGGTGCACGCGCTCAAGACCGAGCTCGAAGTTCCGGATGATGCGACGGCGGCCGTGGGCGGCTTCATGATCAATGCCAACACGATCGCCAAGGCCTCGTTCACTGCGCGCTACGGCCGGCCGGCGCAATAGCGGCGTCGGCAGTTTCCCCGAGCGGCTCGCGTCCGGCGCGCCCGGGCCGTTCGTTGCACCAGGTGTGCGCCATCCACTTGAACAAGGAGAACGTATGAAGCGCACATTGCTCGCCGCCGCCCTCATGACCGGCGCCTTTTCCGTGGTCCACGCCGCCGGATTCACGCTCACGAGCCCCGACATCAAGCCCAACGCGACGATCGCCAAGAAGTTCGAGTTCAACGGCTTCGGCTGTGCGGGCGAGAACAAGTCGCCCGCGCTGAAGTGGAGCGGCGCGCCCAAGGACACCAAGAGTTTCGCCGTGACGGTGTACGACCCCGACGCGCCCACGGGTTCCGGCTGGTGGCACTGGTCGGTGGTCAACATCCCGGCGAGCACCACCGAGCTGCCCGCCGATGCCGGCGCCGTCGGCGGCGCCAACCTGCCCAAGGGCGCGACCCCCGTGCGTATCGACTACGGTGTGGCGGGCTGGGGCGGCGTCTGCCCGCCCGAGGGCGACAAGCCGCACCGCTACATCTTCACCGTCTACGCGCTAAAGACCGACAAGCTCGATATCCCGGCCGACGCGACCGCGGCGCTGGCGGGGTTCATGATCAATGCCAACCAGATCGGCAAGGCGAGCTTCACGGCGAAGTATGGGAGAGCCAAGGCCAAGGCCAAGTAGCGCCCCAGGGTCATGGGCGATTGACCCGATGGCCCCTTCCACCGGGATGACGCGCCGTCATGTACGCGCAGGCGCCGGACGCGAGCAGCAGCAAGGGGCCGTCCGGGTCGGCGAGCCGGCCGACCCGCGTAAGATGCCTGCTCCCCGCAGTATGGTCTGCGCCCGCCGCCAAACCACATGGCCAACATCCTGATCCTGTACTCCACGACCGACGGCCAGACGCTCAAGATCTGCAGGCACCTGCAGCAGGTGCTCGAACGGCAACGCAACAGCGTGACGCTCAAATCGGTCGATGACGATCCCGACGTGGATATCGCGCCGTTCGACAAGGTCGTCGTCGGCGCGCGCATCCGCTACGGCAAGCACACGCCGCAGGTGTTCCGGTTCGCCCGCACGCACCGCGAGGCGCTGGACACCAGGCCGAACGCGTTCTTCACCGTGAACGTCGTCGCCCGCAAGCCGGAGAAGAACAGCCCCGAAACCAATCCCTACATGCGCAAGTTCCTCGCGCAGAGCGCCTGGCGTCCGAAGGCGCTGGCGGTGTTCGCGGGACGGATCGACTACAAGCGCTACAGCTTCTGGGATCGCCAGATCATCCGGTTCATCATGTGGATCACCAAGGGGCCGACGCATCCCGCCACCGATGTCGAGTTCACGGACTGGGCCAAGGTCGAGGCGTTCGGCCGCCGGGTCGGCGAGATGTAGGACTTTGAAATGACCCGGTACGCGAAGATCGCCCGCAGCGCATGAAAGTGCGCGGTCCGTGCGCGGGCCACCGCGGAACCGGCTTTGCCGGGCCGCTGGTGGCCCCCCTTTGAGGGGGAGAGGGCGAAGCCGGAGGGGGCATCGCCGCAGGCGCTTCGGGGGTGGTCTTTCACCCGTCGGTGCGCAGGTGCCATGCCCGCAGGCGGGTGAACGCCTCGATGCCGTAGGTGGACAGTGTGACGCCGACGCCGGAATCGCCATAGCCGCTCCAGGGCAGCCGCGGACTGACGCGGTCGCAGCAATTCCAGTAGAGGCTGCCGGCGTTGACCTGCGCCAGCAAGCCTTGCGCGCGTTCGCCGTCGGGCGTGTAGACGCCGGCCGTCAGCCCGTAGCGTGTGTCGTTCATCAGCCGCACCGCCTCCTCGTCGCCGGACACCTTCTGGATGCCGATGATCGGGCCGAAGCTCTCCTCACGCATCAGATCCATGCCGTGGTTGACGCCGCTCAAGACCGTGGGCGCATACCAGTTGCCGGGTCCCGGGAGCCGGTGCCCGCCGGTGTGCAGCAGCGCCCCCTTGGCCCTGGCATCCGCGACATGCGCATCCAGCACTTCCAGCTGCTGGGGCCGCGTGACGGCGCCGATATAGGTGTCCTCGCGCATGGGGTCGCCGACCCGGAATCCCTGGACGGCGCGGACAAACTCGGCCAGGAACGCGTCGTGGACCGCATCGTGCACGTAGATGCGCTCCACGGAACAGCAGCTCTGGCCGGTGTTGTACATGGCGCCGTCCGCCAGCGATGCGGCCGCCGCGCGGGGATCGGCATCGTCGCACACATAGGTCGGGTCCTTGCCGCCCAGCTCCAGTTGCAGCCGCATGAAGCGTGAGCCCACGCTGCGGGCGATGCGCGCCCCCGTCGCATGGGAACCGGTGAAAAACAGCCCGTCGATGCGCTGGTCCAGCAACGCCGCACCCACCGGCCCCGCCCCGGTCAGGGTGATGAACACGTCATGCGGCACACCGGCTTCGCGCAGCAGGCGGTCGATCTCCAGGCCCGTGAGCGTTGCGTATTCGGACGGCTTGTACAGCACGGCGTTGCCCGTCAGCAGTGCCGGCACGATGACGTTGCAGCCGACGAACCAGGGGTAGTTCCAGGCCGAGATGTTGCCGACCACGCCCAGCGGCGCGTGCTCGATACGCTCCTTCATGCCGCCCTCGTCGAGCACGGTTTCGGTCGCGGTCACCGGCTCGACCATGCCCACGAAGAAGTCCAGTCGGGCCAGCAGGCCGCCCAGTTCGTTGCGCGACATCCTGATGGGCTTGCCGGTCTCTCGCGTCATGGTCACGGCCAGCGACTCGAGGTCTCGCACCACGCCATCGCGAAAGCGCGCGATGCAGGCCTGGCGCTCCTGCAGCGGGCGTGCCGCCCATGCCGGCTGGGCGGCACGCGCCCGTGCGGCCTTGGCGGCGACCGATGCCGCGTCGTCGGCCGGCACCTCGGCGATCTTCTCGCCGTTGGCCGGGTTGTGGATGGCAAACTCGCTCATGAGGCCGGTGTCTCCTTCCTGGCGGCCTGCGCAGCGGCGAGGAAATCCTCGAGCAGGGCCGAGTCGTCGATGGTGTCCGAGGCGGGGTGGTGAAATTCCGGGTGCCATTGCACGGCCGCGAGGTACGGCCTGCCGGTGTCCTCGCGCCGGATCGCTTCGATCAGGCCGTCTTCGTTGCTCACCGCCTCCACCGCGAAGCCGGGCGCCAGGTCCTTGATGGCCTGGTGATGGATGCTGTTGACCTTGACCCTGGGGTTTTCCGGGTACAGGCCGGCCAGCCGCGAGCCGGGCAAGATATCCACCGTGTGGAAGTTGTTGTCGTAGATCGCGGCATCGCGATGCTGCAGCGCCTCGGGCCGCTGGGTCTGGATGTCCTGGTAGAGCGTGCCGCCGTAGGCGACGTTGAGCAGCTGCAAGCCGCGGCAGACCCCGAACACGGGCTTGCCCTGGCGCTCGAAGGCGGCCACCAGGTCCATCTCGTACTCGTCGCGGATGCGGTCGCCCGCCCAGCGCTCGTGCAGCGGCTCTTCGCCGTAGCTGCGCGGCGAAACGTCCGCGCCGCCATGCAGCACCAGGCCGTCCAGCCATTGCGCGTAGTGGTCCAGCGTCACGTCGCCGCGCTGGGTGGCGCCGGTGGGACTGGGAATCATCACGGCCAGCGCCCCGGTGGACATGATCCAGTGCGCGATCGACTGCTCGACGTACTGCAGGGTCTTGCCCGTGAACAGCGGCCGCTGGGGGTCCGCATGCATGAAGCACGCGGAAATGCCGATCTTCAGCCGCTGCCGCTCCCCCTGCGCGACGGTCTCGGCCTGCAGCCGGCTTCGCGGGGGGGACACGGGAGCGCGGGCGTCGCGTCGCATGGCGCTGTTCCTTACATGGCCTGCTCGAACAGCCGGGTGAAATCGGCGGCCGTGCACGGCCGCGGGTTGGTCTGGTGGCAGATGTCGGCCACGGCGATCTCCACCAGGCGCGGAATATGCCCGGCCCGCACGCCATGCGCGGCCAGCTTGCCCGTGATGCCGATGCGCGCCTTGAGTCCCTTGAGCCAGGGCACGAATTCGACGCCGCCGCCCCACACCTTGCACGCATGCGCGAGCTCGTCGAACTTCCTGGGCACGGCCTCGTGGTTCCAGGCCAGCACCGTGTCGATCATCAACGCATTGGCCAGTCCGTGATGCAGGTCGCACACGGCGCCGAGCGCATGGGCGCAGGAGTGAACCGCGCCGAGGTCCTTCTGGAAGGCGATCGCGCCCATCATCGAGGCCATCATCATGTCGCTGCGCGCCTGCAGGTTGGCCGGCTCGTGCACCGCCGTGACGAGCGAGCGCGCCGCGATGCGCGCGCCTTCGAGCGCGATGCCGTCGCACAAGGGGTGGTAGGCGGGCGACAGGTAGCTCTCGATGTTGTGGGTCAGCGCATCCATGCCGGTGGCGGCCGTCACCTGGGCCGGCAGGTCCAGCGTGAGCTCCGGATCGGCGAACACCGTCGCAGCCAGCAGCTTCGGGCTGAAGATCACGCGCTTGAGGTGCGTCTCGTTGTCGCTCAGGACCGCGGAGCGTCCTACTTCCGAGCCCGTCCCCGAGGTCGTCGGCAGCGCGACGAAATAGGGCAGCGGGGCTTCGATCGGCCGCGCCTGCGGATGGTCCCACGCATATTCGAGGATGTCGCCCTCGTGCGTCGCCGCGACGCCGACCACCTTGGCGACGTCCAGCGCCGCCCCGCCGCCGAAGCCGATCACGCAATCGGCCGCGTGGGCCTTGAACGCGGCCGCTCCCTCCATCACCTGGCTGGCGGTGGGATTGCCGAAGACGTCGCAGAACAGGGCCGTCTCGAGCCCCTCGAGATGGCTCCTGAATTCGGCCAGCACCGGCAGCCCCGCCACCGCCCTGTCGGTGACGACGAGTGGCCGCTTCAGGCCCTGGCCAAGCAGGTGCCGCGCCACCTCCTTGCGGGCGCCGGCTCCGAAGCGGATGGTGGTCGGAAAGGAAAAGCCCGCAATGCTCATGATGGCGACAGCTCCAGGTACATGTGGTTCTTGGCGTAGGCGCGGCCGTCCACCTTGATGGCGTTCGGCTCGATGCCGAACGAGCGGAAACCCGCCCGCTCGTACAGGCGCATCGCGCCGCCTTCGTGCTGGGTCACGGTGAGCACCAGCAGCTCCAGGCCGCCGCGGCGGGCATCCTCGATCACCGATTGCACCAGCGCCCAGCCGATGCCGCGGCCCGTCTGCTCCTGCGCGACGTACATGCCCACCACGGTAGCCTTGTGCCGGTTCTTCGCCCGCTTCTGGCACGCGAGCCCGACCATGCCGCACAGCTCGTCGCCGTCGAACGCGCCCCAGAACCTCTGGTCCGCGCGCGCGAGGCGTTTCTCGGAGTCCTCCAGCGGGACTTTTTCATCCTCCTCGTAGCTGGAGGTGAACGCCTGCGGAAACTCCCATAGGGCGCGCAGCCGCAGGGTGCGGTAGGCGGACGCGTCACTGGGAACAAGGCGCCGGATCTGCATCGGATGTGATTCGTCAGATGATTTCAAGGTAGCGCTTGAGCTCCCAGTCGGTCACGCCGTCGAGCCACTGGCGCCACTCCCAGTCGCGGGTGGCGGCGAAATGATCGACGAAAGTGTCTCCCAGGAAATCCCGCGCGATGCGGGAGTTGCTGAAGTTGCGCGTTGTTTCGATCAGCGTGCGCGGGGCCCGGGGGATGTTTTCCGCGCCCTGGTTGGTGCCGGTGATCGGCGGCGCGGTGAGCTTGAGCCCCTTCTCCACGCCATGCAGCCCGGCCGCGATCAGGGCGGCCTTGGCCAGGTAGGGATTGATGTCGGCGCCCGGGCAGCGCGTTTCCAGCCGGGTGGCCTTGGGGCTTCCGGCGATGACGCGAAAACTCGCCGTGCGGTTGTCCATGCCCCAGGTCGGCTTGACCGGCGCCCAGAAACCATCGACCAGCCGCTTGTAGCTGTTGATGGTGGGCCAGAACATCGGCGCGAACTCCATCAGGCAGGCCACCTGTCCGGCCAGGTAGCTCTCGAACAGCTGGCTCATCCTGCGGTTGCGCCTGGCGTCGTAGAACAGGTTGGCCTTGCCGTCGGACAGGCTCTGGTGCACGTGGCCGCTGCAGCCCGGGTAGTGCTGGCTCCACTTGGCCATGAAGCTGGGCATGATGCCGAAGCGGGCACCGATCTCCTTGGCGCCGGTCTTGAACAGGATCGCCCGGTCGGCCTGCTCCAGCGCCTCGGAAAAGACGATGGCCGCTTCGTAAACGCCGGGTCCCGTTTCGGTGTGCAGCCCCTCGATCGGCACGCCGAAGGCCAGCATCTCGTCCATCAGCGCGTTGAAGAACTCGCGGTTCAGGTTCGCGCGCAGCAGCGAGTAGCCAAACATGCCCGGCGTGATCGTTTCAGGGCCCACGCCCTTCTTGGCCGCCCAGCTTTGCGGCGTCTCGCGGAAATTGAACCACTCGTACTCCATGCCCGTCATCACCTGGAAGCCGAGCTTTTCCGCGCGCCGCAGCACGCGCTTGAGCGTCTGGCGCGGGCAGATGGGGTAGGGGCTGCCGTCGGCGTTGATGAACTCGCCGAGGAAGAAATCGACGCCGTCGTCCCAGGGCACCCGGCGGTGCGTATTCAGGTCGAGCCGGGCCAACGCGTCGGGGAAACCGTGCTGCCAGCCGGTGACCTGGGTGTTGTCGTAGGTGGTGTCGCCGCAGTCCCAGCCGAAGACCACGTCGCAGAAGCCGAAGCCGCCATCGGCCGCGCCCTCGAACTTGTCGCGGTGCAGGTACTTGCCGCGCAAAACGCCGTCGATGTCGCTGCAGGCTACCTTGACCTTGTCGGCGCCCGACTTGCGAATCGCCGCGAGGGCGGGGTGGACCTTGCTTGCCATCTGGTTGTCTTCTCCTGGTGCGGCCGGTCGGCGGCCTGCCCGGCGCGATGCCCATGCCTGCGGCCCCACGGCACAGCCTACGCGAAAAGGCTGGCCCTGTGTGAACCCGGCGGAAAACACCGATGCCCCGCGATGTCGCCCCGGCGCCGCGGGCCGCGCGGCCTTGCTGCTCTAATGCGGGCTGTGACTTCGTCTCCTACGGCCGCGCTGGCCGCGCGGCGCCTGCCCCACGACGCGAAAAGCGCGCGGCGCCGCGCGCGGGCCCGATGACGCTCACCTGGCCGGTGGTCGCGGCGGTGCTGTTCGGCGCGTTGCTGCACGCCGGCTGGAATGCATTGGTCAAATCCAGCAGCGACAAGTCGCTGGACACCGCGGTGATCCTCCTGCTGGGCTCGGTCGTGGCCTTGCCCCTGGGCCTTGTCGCCGGCTGGCCGCCGGCAGCGGCCTGGCCGTTCATCCTGGCTTCGGTGGTCATCCACGTGGGCTACTACACCGCCCTGAGCGGCGCCTACCGGCATGGCGAGCTGGGCCTGACCTACCCGTTGATGCGCGGCACGGCGCCGCTGCTGGTGGCGCTGTCGGCCGCCCTCGCATTGGGCGAGGCGCTGTCGCCGCTGTCCTGGACCGGCGTGCTGTGCGTGAGCTGCGGTGTGCTGGCCCTGGGGTTGTCGCGCCACGCGCTGGGCTCGCCGCGTGCCGTCGGCTTCGCACTGGCCAATGCGGTCGTGATCGCGATGTACACGGTCGTCGATGCGCTGGGCGCACGCGCCAGCGGCAACGCGCTGCAATACGTGCTCGCGCTGTTCGTGCTGGATGGCTTGCCCTTTACCCTCATGGTGCTCGCGCGCCGCGGCGGAACCACCCTGTGGCCCTACGTCCGCCGCCGCTGGCCGCTGGCCGCGCTCGGTGCCATGGCTTCCCTGGGTTCGTACGGCATCGCGCTGTGGGCCATGACGCGCGCGCCCGTGGCCACGGTGGCCGCCCTGCGCGAGACTTCGGTGCTGTTTGCCGTCCTGCTTGGCGCGTGGTTTCTGAAAGAGGCCTTCACCTGGCGGCGCGCCGCCGGCACGGCGGCCATCGTCGCGGGCGTGATGGCTTTGCGCTTGGGCTCGCCTTAACCGGCCCGGTCTTCCTTCGGCGGAACATGGTCCGGTTCGGGCGAAGCCTCTTCACCGTGGCTGGCCGCCTGGATGTTGCTCTCGCCCAGGTCCGCCAGGCGCCGCTGCAACAGCTTGCGCTGGAGCGAGCGTCCCAGCTCCTTGGTGTAGTACGCGACCTCGAATTCTTCGCGCGCGACCGTTCGGGCCTTATCCTTGTCCGGTTCCATCGTGCCAGGATAGCAAGCAAACACTAACGTGGTGTAGGACAAAATCCAGGCTCGGATACGGACGGGGCCCCGGGGTATCGATCGCCGAAGCACGGACCGGGACCCCAGCGGTAACCAAGGCCGCGATCCTGGCTTAACATGCGCTTTCATTCTGCCCCTGAGGAGAGGTTATGTGCCCGTGCGTTCGCCTACGTTCCAAGCCCCGCGATGGGGTCGAGTCCTCCCGACAAGCGCAAGCCCGCCCCGAAGCGGCTTGTCGGGAGGCATGACATGCCAACTTC
Source organism: Ramlibacter sp. (assembly GCA_035559095.1). Lineage (GTDB taxonomy): Bacteria > Pseudomonadota > Gammaproteobacteria > Burkholderiales > Burkholderiaceae_C > Ramlibacter. Next base: position 1,984 of record DATMBW010000200.1, on the reverse strand, counting down.
CCCAGATATCGCCGCGCTCCGAACCCTGGCCCTGGTCGGGCCGGCCACTGCCGGCAAGACCAGTCTGGCCGAGGCTCTGCTGTGGAAAGCCGGCGCCATCGGCGCGCCGGGCAGCGTGGAACGCGGCTCCACGGTCAGCGACCATGACCCCCTGGAGAAACGCGCGCAGCGCTCGCTCAACTCCTCGCTGATCCACTTCACGCATCGAGGCATCCGCGCCCACGTCATCGACACGCCCGGCGCGCCGGACTTCCTGGGCCAGTCGCTGCCTTCCCTGGAGGCCGTGGAGACGGCCGCCGTGGTGATCAGCGCGACGAACGGAATCGAGCCGATGGCGGCGCGCATGATGCAATGGGCGGGCCAGCGCGAGCGCGACCGCATCGTCATCGTCAACAAGATCGACGCCCAGGACATCAACCTGGAAGCCCTGGTGGGGCAGATCCAGTCCACGTTCGGGCGCGAATGCCTGCCCGTGAACCTGCCGGCGATGCGCGGCGAGCGTGTCGTGGACTGCTTCTACAACATGGCGCAGGACAGTCCCGCCACGGACTTTTCGTCGGTCGCGCAGGCGCATCGCGCGCTGGTCGAACAAGTGGTGGAGGTCGACGCCGCCTTCGTCGAGCGCTACCTCAACGACGGCGACGTCGATCCGCAGGAACTGCACGCGCCGCTGGAACAGGCGCTGCGCGAAGGCCACCTGATTCCGATCTGCTTCGTCTCGGCCCGCACCGGCGCCGGCGTGCCCGAATTGCTGGATGTGATCGCGCGCCTGCTGCCCGACCCGACCGAGGCCAACCCGCCGGCGTTCCTCAAGGGCGAGGGCGCCGAAGCGCAGCCGCTGAGCGCCGAGCCCGACCCGGGCCAGCACGTGATCGCCCATGTCTTCAAGGTCACGCAGGACCCTTATGTCGGCAAGATGGGCGTGCTGCGCGTGCACCAGGGCACGCTGAACGTGGGCACCCAGCTCTACGTCGGCGACAACCGGCGTCCCTTCAAGGTCGGCCACCTGTTCACCTTGCAGGGCAAGGAATTCGCGGATATCCAGCGCGCTTTCCCCGGCGACATCTGTGCCATCGCCAAGGTGGAAGAACTGCACTTCGACGCGGTGCTGCACGACTCGCCCGACGATGACCATATTCACCTCAAGCCGCTGGAGTTTCCCTATCCCGTCCACGGGCTGGCGATCGAACCCAAGCGGCGCGGCGACGAGCAGCGCCTGCACGACATCGTGCAGAAGCTGGTCAGCGAAGATCCCTGCCTGCGGCTCGAGCACGTGGCGGCGACCAACGAGTCCGTGGTCTACGGCCTGGGCGAACTGCACCTGCGCACGGTGCTGGACCGGCTGACCGAAGTGCACCGCTGCGAGGTCAACACCCGGCCGCCGCGCATCGCCTACCGCGAGACCATCACGGCCCCGGCCGAAGGCCACCACCGGCACAAGAAGCAGACCGGCGGCGCCGGCCAGTTCGGCGAAGTGTTCCTGCGCGTGGAGCCGCTACCGCGCGGCACGGGCTTCGAGTTCGTGGACCAGGTCAAGGGCGGCGCGATTCCGTACAACTTCATGCCGGCGGTGGAAAAGGGCGTGCGCCAGGCGCTGGAAGCCGGCGTGATCGCCGGCTATCCGGTGGTGGACCTGCGCGTCGTGGTGTACGACGGCAAGCACCACAGCGTGGACAGCAAGGAGATCGCGTTCATCACAGCCGGGCGCAAGGCGGTCATCGCGGCGGTACAGGCGGCGGCGCCCAATGTGCTGGAGCCGATCGTCAACATGGAGATCGCCGCGCCGGAAGCCAACATCGGCGACATCACCGGCGACCTGTCGTCGCGCCGCGGCCAGGTCAGCGGCACGCGGGCCGCGACGCCCGGTTCGCTCTACGTGCTCGGCCAGGCGCCGCTCGCCGAGCTCTCCAATTACCAGTCGCGCCTCAACGCGATGACCGGCGGGCAGGGTCGCTACACGCTCGCGCTCAGTCACTACGAGGCG
>DATMBW010000199.1:0-2457 GCA_035559095.1 Ramlibacter sp. | reverse complement strand
ATGTTCACAATGAACCAGGTCGTCGCGGCCGCGACCCAGGCCGCTCGCGCGCTGGGCCGCCTGCATCGCCAGGGTGTGATCCACCGCGACGTCAAACCTGCCAACCTGCACCAGGGCGAGGACGGCTTGTTGCGCCTGCTGGACCTGGGCGTGGCGCTCAGCGGGCGCGAGCCCGAGGCCGCGCGGCTGCTGCACGCGGGAACGCCCAGTTACATGAATCCGGAGCAATGGGGCTTTCACGCCCAGGCGGGTCAAGGGGCCGAAGAGCCGCCCGACGCGCGAAGCGACCTGTTCGCGCTGGGCGTCACGCTGTACCAGCTGCTGACCGGCGGCAAGCTGCCTTATGGGGAGGTCCTGCCCTACCAGGGCGGACGCTACTTCCGCGATCCCACCCCGCCCAGCCGCCACAACCCCGAGGTGCCGATCTGGCTGGATCACGTGGTGCTCAAGGCGGTGGCTCGCGACAAGCGACTGCGCTTCGAGACCGCCGAGGAAATGCTGCTGGCCCTGGAGCGCGGCGCCTCGCGGCCGCTGACGGCGCCGCCGGCCACGCCGCTGATCCACCGCGACCCCGCGGCGTTGTGGAAGATCGCGCTGGGCCTCAGCCTGCTGCTGAACGCGCTGCTGGTTTACTGGCTGCTTTTCCTGCCGAAGTAACGAGGGTCGCGTGGCCCGGTCTGGCCCGGCCGCCTTTCTCGGCCCAGGTGCGGGTCCAGCGGAGCTGCATCACGCGCAGCATGACCAGCATGGCGATGGCCAGCACCGCGAACGCCACGAAGCCCCAGAAATAGGTGCCGGAATACTGTTTCGACAGACCCATCGCATTGGGCAGGAAGCCGCCGCCGAGGGCGCCGACCTCGCCGATCATCGAACCTGCAACGGCGGTGGCCAGCGGCCAGCGCAGCGGCACCAGCTGGAACAGTGCGCCGTTGCCGGCGCCCAGGGCCGCGAAGCACAGCATGAACAGCAGTGTGGTGACCGCAAGCGAGCTGCCCGCCGCGCCGCACAGCACCAGCGTCGCCGCCACGATCGCCAACACGCCGGTCAGGGTGTTGATGCCGCCGACGCGATCCGAGATGTAGCCGCCGACCACGCGCACGGCCGAACCCATCAGGGCCGAGAGCATGGTGAGCTGGCCGGCCTGCACCTTGGTGACGCCGAACTGGTCATGGAAGTAGGTCGGCAGGAAACTGGCCAGCCCGATGAAGCCGCCGAACGTGATCACGTAGATCAGGCTGAAGGCCCAGCCGTCTTTCTCGAACAGGCAGGCGATGTGCTCGCGGAATGTCTGGCGCTCGATGTCCGGCGGCTCCTTGGCGAAGATCACCATCACCACCATCGGGATCAGCATGAAAAACGCAGCCAGGCCGTACACGGCCTGCCAGCCGTAGGCCATGGCCAGCGGCGGCGCGAACAGCACGGCCAGCACGGTGCCGGAGTTGCCGGCTCCGGCGATGCCCATCGCCAGGCCCTTGTACCTGGGCGGGAACCAGCCGGAACCCAGCGAAAGGGCCACGCCGAAGCTGGCGCCGGCGATGCCCAGCAGCACGCCCATCGCCAGCACGTGGTCGTAGGAGCTGATGAAGAAATAGCCGTAGGCCAGGGCGATCAGGATCAGGCCCATTTCCACCAGCGACGCGTTCTTGCGCCCGATGTACTGGGCCAGGATCCCCAGCGGGAAACGCATCAGCGCGCCGGCCAGGATGGGTACGGACACCATGAAGCCCTTTTGCGCGGCGCTGAGCTGATAGGCCTCGCTGATGAAGGGAGCCATCGCGCCGTTCAACACCCACACCGCGAAGCAGAAGTCGAAGTAGAGGAACGCGGCGAACAGCGTCGGCGCGTGGCCTGATTTCAAGAAGGTGCGAAATCCCGCCATGGCAAATCCCTTGTGAACTGAACGAAGAAGTTCACGCGATCAGTGCGAGAAACGTGCCAGCCGGGGCGCGCTGCGAAAGCGCCCGGCTGCGTCAAAGCAGGGCGCGAAGCGGTTGCTTTTGGTGCGCCGCCCAACTTGCGTGCGAAGGGGGGCAGCCGCGGAACGCCTGTGCGCGGTGCGGCGGCGCGAAAGCCCTAAACTCGGTTCATGCTGGTACTGGGTATCGAATCTTCCTGCGACGAAACCGGGGTCGCGCTGGTCGAGTCCGTCGGAGCGAGTCTGCCGGTGCTGCGCGCGCAAGCACTGCACAGCCAGATCGACATGCACCAGGCCTATGGTGGCGTGGTGCCGGAGCTTGCCAGCCGCGACCACATCCGGCGCGTGCTGCCCCTCACGCAAGCCGTGTTGGAGGAGGCCGGCGTGTCCGTGGCGCGATTGGACGTTGTCGCCTACACGCGCGGACCGGGCCTGGCCGGCGCGCTACTGGTGGGGGCGGGCGTCGCTTGCGCCCTGGGCGCGGCGCTGGACAAGCCGGTGCTGGGCGTGCACCACCTGGAAGGCCATCTGCTGTCGCCTTT
>DATMBW010000198.1:0-2769 GCA_035559095.1 Ramlibacter sp. | reverse complement strand
CGGGCTCGCGCATCGTCACGCAATATTTCGAACGCGCCGGCCTGCTTCCCTATCTCGAGAAACTCGGTTTCTCGGTGGTCGGTTACGGCTGCACCACCTGTATCGGCAACTCGGGGGACCTGACGCCGGAAATCAACGCGGCCATCACCAAGAGCGACCTGGTATGCGCCGCCGTGCTATCGGGCAACCGCAATTTCGAAGCGCGCATCCATCCCAACATCAAGGCCAACTTCCTCGCGAGCCCGCCGCTTGTGGTGGCCTACGCGATCGCCGGCACGGTGCTCAAGGACCTGATGACCGAGCCGGTTGGCCAAGGCCATGGCGGCAAGGACGTGTACCTGGGCGACATCTGGCCGTCCAGCGACGAAATCCACAAGCTCATGAAATTCGCGCTGGACGGCAAGGCGTACGGCGAAAACTACACGCGGGTCAAGACCGAACCGGGCGCACTCTGGCAAGACATCCGCGGCGTGGGCGGTGCGACCTACACCTGGCCGTCGAGCACCTACATCGCCGAACCGCCGTTCTTCCAGGACTTCACGCTCGAACCGCCGGCACTCGCGCGAGGCGTGGACGCGTCCGCGGCGCAGCACGCGCCGGCGGTGCGCGGCGCCCGCATCATGGCGCTGTTCGGCGACTCCATCACGACGGATCACATCTCGCCGGCGGGCTCCATCAAGGAAAGCTCGCCGGCGGGGAAGTGGCTGCTCGCGCACGGGGTGAGCAAGCCGGACTTCAACAGCTACGGCTCGCGCCGCGGCAACCATGAAGTGATGATGCGCGGCACTTTCGCCAATGTGCGCATCAAGAACCTGATGATTCCGGCCGCGGCCGACGGCTCGCGCGAAGAGGGTGGCTTGACGCTGTACCGCGACGGGCAGGGCGCGCCCGAAAAGATGTCCATCTACGACGCGGCCATGAAATACATGGGCGAGGGCCGTCCGACGGTGGTCTTCGCCGGCGAGGAATACGGCACGGGCTCGTCGCGCGACTGGGCAGCCAAGGGCACGCAGCTATTGGGCATCCGGGCCGTGATCGCGAGGAGCTTCGAGCGCATCCACCGGAGCAACCTGGTGGGCATGGGCGTGCTGCCCCTGCAGTTCCAGGGCAGCGACGCCTGGCAGTCGCTGCGGCTCAATGGCGAGGAACTGGTCGACGTGATCCCCGATCCGCAGTTGCGGCCGCAAAGCGACGCGATGCTGGTCGTCGTGCGTCCCGACGGCAGCCGCCAGGAACTGGCCGTGACGCTGCGCATCGACACGCCGATCGAGGTGGACTACTACAAGCACGGGGGCATCCTGCCTTTTGTGCTCAGGCAGCTGCTGGCTGCCTGAGCACCAAAGGCATATCCAGTGGGAATCGCCATGCGACCGCATGGCGAGGTGCCCAGGCAGCTACTGGCTGCGTGAGCACCTCATGCAGCCGCTAGCTGCATGAGCACCAAAGGCATGCCCGACGGGAATACGTCAGGCCCCGTCGGGAAAGTTCCGGGAGATCAAGTCTTCCAGGAACGCGGTTGCATAGGCGGCCAGCGGCGAGAACGTACGTCCACGCAGCGACACGATCGCCAATGGCGATTGGGCATCGGGCAGGTCGGTCGGAGTGAGTCGCCGTAGCGTGCCGGACGCCGTTTCCTGCCGCACCAGTCCCGGCGTGCCCACCATGATGGCGTCGCTGGCCAGGGTGATGGCTTTGAGGGAAAGGATGTCGTCGCACTCCACGGCGACGGGCGACTCATCCGATGCGGGCAGGCCGATCACGCGCAGCAGGTCGGCCCGCACCGATACCGGCAGGCCTCCGGCGGCCAGCCCGAACGCGGCCAGGTCCACCATGCGCAGCGGGTTGCGCGACAGCAGCGGGTGGCCCTTTCGCACGTAGAGGGCGGCAGTCTGAATCCCGATCGGCTTGACCTCGAACGCCTCATCCGCCGCCGCGAAACGCGCATCGCCCATGAAGAAGTCGAGTTCCTCCCGTCGAACGGGGTCAAGCAGGTAGCGCGGGCTGTGCACCTGCACGCGCACCCGCACCCTGGGATAGCGGGTGCGAATGTGGGCCAGCAGAGGCGGCAGCACGCGAGCCGCCGCGAACGGCCCGCAGCCAAATGCGAGTTCACCGATCTCATGGCCGCGAAACAGGTTGACGTCGCGCTGCAGCCGCTCGCTTTCCTGCACCAGCCGCCGGGCGCGCTCGACGACGTAAGTTCCGGCGGGCGTGCAACGCACACCGGAGCCGGCTCGCTCGAACAGGATCAGGCCGAGTTCGGTTTCGGCCGCCTGCACGCTGCGACTCAGCGCCGGCTGGCTCAGGTGGACGCGCTCGGCGGCTTTTCGGAAGTTTCGCTCGTCGGCGAGCGCCACCAGGTGCTTGTAACGGCGCAGGTCCATCCCAAACTTCAATGCATTGAATGCATTGAATATATCAAAACAATGCATTGGACAAATGTACTTCATACATAAACAATATTTGATTGAATATTTCAACTAGAGAGAACGAACAATGAACGACGCCGTCGAGGCGCCGGGCTGCATGCGCCTCATCGGCGCCAGCCTCTGGAGCCCCGCGGGCTCCGCCGTTGAGCACCTGCTGAACCTGCGCTCGAAATTGGCGCGGGCCAACCACGCGCAGGGCCTTCGCTGCGCGCTCATGTACACCAGCGGCTGGCTGGTGCGATGGTTCGAAGGACCCGCCAAAGCGGTCGAAAATGCATGGACCATCGTTCAAGACGAAGGCGCCCGCGGCACGCGCGTGCTTCATCGCAGCATCGGAGAG
>DATMBW010000197.1:0-5426 GCA_035559095.1 Ramlibacter sp. | reverse complement strand
CCGGACAGCAGCGCCAGGGCGCCGTCCTGACCCATCCAGTCGCCACACGCGCTGGCGAACACGGCCGGGAACTCGCCCGGCGCCACCGTGAGAATGCCGCGCGGCAGCGAGCGCTCCTGCAGCACCGTGCCCTGCGAATCGAGCAAGGCCGCGCGCAGCGACGAGGTGCCCCAGTCGAGCGCGATCAACTGCCTCACAGCAAGGTCCTCGCCTCGGCGACGTCCAAAGGGCTGTCATTGCGGAATTGATCCGCAATCCATTTGGGATATGGGCCCGGCCATGGATCCCGGGTCAAGCCCGGGATGACAAGCCAGTCCATCAATGGTTGTGGCTGCGACATAACTTTGCTACGCAAAGTGAGTCTCCACCGCAATCACTGAGCCGCTCCGCTTGCTCAGTGATTGTCGCGCGGCACGAATGATCCGCGTTTGCCCACCAGGAAGTCCAGGTCGGCGCCTTCGTCGGCCTGGAGCACATGGTCCACGTACAGCTTCCAGTAACCCGATTGCAGCGGCGGCTGCGGCGCCGTCCATTGCGCGAGACGCCGCGCCAGCTCCGCATCGCTGACGTCCAGATGGATGCGGCGATTCGGAACGTCCAGCTCGATCATGTCGCCGTTCTGCACGATGGCCAGCGGGCCGCCGGCCGCGGCCTCGGGCGCCGTGTGCAGCACCACCGTGCCGTACGCCGTGCCGCTCATGCGCGCGTCGCTGATGCGCACCATGTCGGTGATGCCGCGGCGCAATACCTTCGGCGGCAGCGGCATGTTGCCGACCTCGGCCATGCCGGGGTAGCCCTTGGGGCCGCAGTTCTTCAGCACCATCACGCAGGTCTCGTCGATGTCCAGGTTTTCGTCGTCGATGCGCCGGTGGAAGTCCTCGATGTTTTCGAACACCACCGCGCGGCCCTTGTGCACCATCAGCTCCGGCGTCGCCGCGCTGGGCTTGATCACGGCGCCGCGCGGCGCCAGGTTGCCCCGCAGCACCGCGATGCCGGCCTTGTCCTTGAAGGGGCGCCCAAGCGGCTGGATGACTTCGGTGTCGTAGTTCACGGCGCCGGCGATGTTCTCGCCCACGGTCTTGCCATTGGCCGTCACGGCATCCAGGTGCAGGTGCTGGGCGATCTCCTTCATCACCACGGGCAGCCCGCCCGCGTAGCAGAAGTCCTCCATCAGGTGCTTGCCGGAAGGCTGCAGATTGACCAGGCAGGGCAGCTCGCTGGCCAGCCGGTCGAAGTCCTCGATGGCGAGTTCCACGCCGATGCGCCGCGCGATCGCGATCAGGTGGATCACCGCGTTGGTCGATCCGCCGATGGCGGCCAGCGTCCTGATCGCGTTCTCGAAGGCCTGGCGCGTGAGGATCCGCGAGAGCTTCAGGTCCTCGTGGACCATGTCCACCACGCGCCGTCCGGCCATGCGGGCCAGCACGTTGCGCCGGCCGTCCACGGCCGGATAGGCCGCATTGCCCGGCAGGCCGATGCCCAACGCTTCGACCATGCTGGCCATCGTCGAAGCGGTGCCCATGGTCATGCAGTGGCCGTGGCTGCGATGCATGCAGCTTTCGGCTTCGAAGAAATCCTGCAGCTTGAGCGTGCCGGCGCGCACCTGCTCGCTCATGCTCCACACGCCGGTGCCCGATCCCAGTTCCTGGCCGCGCCATTTGCCGTTGAGCATGGGGCCGCCGGAGACGCCGATGGTGGGGATGTCCACGCTGGAGGCGCCCATCACCAGCGAAGGCGTGGTCTTGTCGCAGCCCATCAGCAGCACGACGCCGTCGATCGGATTGCCACGGATGCTTTCCTCGACGTCCATGCTGGCGAGGTTGCGGTACAGCATGGCGGTGGGCCGCAGCAGCGTCTCGCCCAGCGACATCACCGGAAACTCCAGCGGGAAGCCGCCGGCCTCGTACACACCGATCTTCACCTGCTCGGCCAGCGTGCGGAAGTGGCTGTTGCAGGGAGTCAGTTCGCTGAACGTGTTGCAGATGCCGATGACCGGGCGGCCATCGAACTGGTCGTGCGGCACGCCCTTGCCCTTGACCCAGCTGCGGTAGTTGAAGCCGTCGCGGTCCTGGCGGCCGAACCATTGCTGGCTGCGCAGTTCCTCGGGTTTCTTTCGGGGGTTGTCGTCCATTGTGGCGCCTCGGTGACGAATGCCGCCGAGCACCGCGCCCGGCGAAATTCTCAACATATTATGGTACGACTATTGGTTTTTCAGCCCGGCCATATGCTTGGCGACCTGGGGTAAACTCGCAGCCGCATAAGGTCATATCGTCATACGATTGGGCCCCAATGGCCACCATGAAAAACGTCCATGGCAACACGGTCGATCACCTCGGCGAGGCGATCGTTGCGGGGCGTTACCGCGCCGGCGCGGCAATCCCGCCGGAACCCAGGCTGTGCGAAGAGCTGGGCGTCAGCCGTACCGTCATCCGGGAAGCGGTGAAATCGCTGGTGGCCAAGGGCCTGGTGACCACCGGTCCCAAGGTCGGCACCCGGGTGCTCGCCGAAGACCAGTGGAACTGGTTCGACCCGGACGTGATCATCTGGCAAGCCAAGGCGGGCCTGACGGCCGAGTTCCTGCGCGACCTGCAGGACTTGCGCCGCGTGGTCGAGCCCGCGGCCGTGCGCATGGCCGCCGAGCGCGCGACGGCGCAGGACATCGCCGTCATCGAAGCCGCCTACCAGGGCATGCGCCGCGCGGTGGAGGAGGGCGGCGACTATGTCACCTACGACCTGCTGTTCCACCAGGGCCTGCTGCGCGCCTGCCGTAACCGGATGATCGTGCAGATGACCAAGGCGCTGGGCGCGCTGCTGCGCACCAGCTTCGAGATTTCCACCACGCGCAAGGACGGCCCGCGTAAATCCTTGCCGCTGCACCGCGCCGTGCTGGACGCGGTGATCGCGCGCAATCCCGCCAAGGCCGAAAAGGCGATCATCGTCCTGATCGATGGCGCCCGCCAGGACATCGAACAGGTGCTGGCCAACCGCAAGAAAAAGCTCCCGAGCTTGAACACGCCCGCCTCCCGGCTGAAGGCGGCCTGAAAAGATGAAAAAGACCGTCGACCTGTTCTTCAGCATGCTCGAGCTGCTGGTCGTCGTCAGCCTGGTGGCCATGGTCATCATGGTGTTCGGCAATGTGGTGCTGCGCTACGCGTTCAATTCGGGCATCACGGTGTCCGAGGAGATGTCGCGCTACTGCTTCATCTGGCTGACCTACACCGGCGCGATGATCGCCATGCGCGAGCGCGGCCACCTCGGTGTGGACACGCTGGTCAAGCACCTGGGCGTGACGGGCAAGAAAGCCTGCCTCTTCGTGAGCGAAGCCCTCATGCTGTTTTGCAACGGGCTGTTCATCCTGGGCACCTGGAAGATGCACGACCTGCAAGTCACGAACGTTTCGCCGGTCGTGGGGATTTCCATGATCTGGATTTACGGCGTGGGCTACGTCGTCGGCACGGTGATGGCGCTGTTCAACCTGAACGTGCTGTACCGGCTCATGACGGGCCGGCTGCGCGAGGACGAACTGGTGCAGGTCGTCGAGTCCGAGGACCTGCCCCACAGTGAGCTGCCCGACGGCGAGCCGCTGGTCAAGGGTGGAGTCCGGCCATGACGGTCAGCGTGTTCCTGTTCAGCCTGCTGGGGGCGATGGCGATCGGCATGCCGATCGCCTATTCGCTGCTGGTTTGCGGGCTCGCCTTGATGGCTTTCATGGCCGCGACCGGGGCGCTGCCCGCCTTCGACAGCCAGATCCTGGCCCAGCGCTTCGTCGACGGCGCCGACAATTTTCCGCTGTTGGCCGTGCCGTTCTTCCTGCTGGCCGGCGAGTTCATGAACGCGGGCGGCCTGTCGCGCCGCATCGTGAACCTCGCGATGGCCTGGGTCGGCCACTTCCGCGGCGGCCTGGGCTATGTGGCGGTGGTGGCGGCGGTGATCATGGCCTCGCTGTCGGGCTCGGCGGTGGCCGATACGGCGGCGCTCGCGGCGCTGCTGATTCCCATGATGAAGCAGGCGGGCTACCAGGTGAACCGCTCGGCCGGCCTGATCGCCGCCGGCGGCATCATCGCGCCGGTCATTCCGCCCTCCATCGGCATGATCATCTTCGGCGTCGCGGGCAATGTCTCGATCACCAAGCTGTTCCTGGCCGGCATCGTCCCGGGCATCCTGATGGGCGTGGCGATCGGCCTGACCTGGTGGTGGGTCGCCAAGCGCGACAACATCCGGCCCGGCCCTCGGGTGGGCATGGCCGAGCGTTTGAAAATCACCGCGGAGGGCTCGCTGGCGCTGCTATTGCCCGTCGTGATTCTCGGCGGCATGAAGTTCGGCGTGTTCACGCCGACGGAGGCCGCGGTCGTGGCCGCCGTGTACAGCTTCGTGGTGGGCATGTTCATCTATCGCGAACTGAAGCTCAGCGAGCTCTACGGCCTGATCCTGGCGGCCGGCAAGACCACCGCCGTGGTCATGTTCCTGGTCGCGGCCGCCATGGTCAGCGCCTGGCTCATCACGGTGGCCAACATTCCGACCGAAGTGGCGGCCATGCTGGAGCCCTTCATGGCGAACAAGACGCTGCTGATGTTCGTCATGATGGTGATCGTCGTCATCGTCGGCACGGCGCTGGACTTTACCCCCACGGTGCTGATCCTCACCCCCGTGCTGATGCCGGTGGTGCTCAAGGCCGGCATCGACCCGGTGTACTTCGGTGTGCTGTTCATCATGAACAACGCCATCGGCCTGATCACGCCGCCGGTGGGCACCGTCCTGAACGTGGTGTGCGGCGTGGCGCGGATCACGCTCGACGATTCCTTCAAGGGGGTCATGCCGTTCTTCCTGGCCCAGCTCGCCGTGCTGTTCGGGCTGGTTCTCTTTCCGGACCTCGTCCTGATTCCGCTGAAGTTCCTGATGCGATGAGATTCCGTTTTTCCAACCCTGTCCTTTCTTTCAAGGAGACCCGCATGCTCAAACGACGTACCCTGGTGGCCTTCGCCGCCACCGCGCTGCTGGCCGCGGCGCCCGCGCTCGCGCAGTTCCAGGAGCGAACCATCAAGTTCACCAACGGCGTCAACGAGGACCATCCGGTCGGCGTGGGCGTCAAGAAGATGCAGGAGATCCTGGCCGCCAAGACCGGCGGCAAGATGAAGATCAACGCCTTCTGGGGCGGCGCGGCCGGTGGCGACCTGCCCGCGACGCAAGCATTGCGCGCCGGCACGCAGGAGATGGTCTGCACGTCATCTTCGCCGCTGGTGGGGATCGTCAAGGAACTGGGCGTGTTCGACCTGCCGTTCCTGTTCGCCAACGAAAAGGAAGCCGACGCCGTGCTCGACGGCCCGGCCGGCAAGTACTTCAACAAGAAGCTCGAAGACGCCGGCCTGGTCAACCTGGCCTATTGGGAAAACGGCTTTCGCAATCTCACCAACAGCAAGCGCCCGGTC
>DATMBW010000196.1:0-3859 GCA_035559095.1 Ramlibacter sp. | reverse complement strand
AGCACCGCTTCGACCGCTTCGAGCGGAATCACAGCGTCGAAAAACTCACGTCCCGAAACCGCACTCAGGACGACGAGACGGGCACTCGCTTCGCGCACCGCGCCAGTGAGTTCCTGGCCGCTGCGCAAACGCAGCGTGACGCGCTTGCCCTTTTGCGCGGTGATCACCGACTGCGTGGTGTCGCCGGCGGAAATGCTCACCTCCTGGGCAAGCGACTGGGCCGCGAAGGCCAGGCAAAGAAGCACGGCAAGAGCAGAGCGCATTGAACCCTCCTGGTTTGTCGAACTCCCCGTACGGGAGCAACCGGAGTGTACGCGGCCCTCGGCTGCGGGATTACCGGGCCCAGGCGGCCTGGGCGCTATGCCTGCGCAACCGCTTCGTCGCGGGCGCTCATCTCCACCTTCCGCTGCAACCGGCTCCAGCCTTCGTCCACCTCCGCCTGCAAGGCGGCGATGCGTTCCGGCTCAAGGTGCTGGTAGCGCCGCTGCAGCGCCAGATAGTCGCTCACGGGCCGCGTGCGGGTGCCGTGGTTGAGCGTATAGCGCTGTCCGTGTTCCACCTCGTACAGGGGGAACGCGCCCGACTCCACCGCGTAGCGCGAAGCCTTGAGCCCGCCGTCTTCCGGCAGGCCCCAGCCATCCAGGCACGGGATCAGCAAGGTGATGATGCGAAAGCCGCGGATGGCTTTGGCCTTTTTCACCTTGTTCAGCAGGTCCGGCAGGTAGCCGACGCTGGCGGTGGCCGCATAAGGCACCTCGTGCGCCGCCATGATTTCCGTCAGGTTCTTCTTGCGCGTGCTCTTGCCCTCGGGCGTCGAACCGGTCTTGGCGTAATGCGGTGTCGAGGAGGACTTCTGCGCGCCGGTGTTCATGTAGCCCTCGTTGTCGAGGCAGAAGTACAGGATGTTCTCGTTGCGCTCGGCCGCCGAGGACAGGCACTGGAAACCGATGTCGTAAGTGCCGCCGTCGCCGGCCAGCACGATCACCTGCGTGTCGCGCTTGCCTTGGGCATCGAGCGCCCGGCGCAGGCCCGAGGCCGCCGCCGCGCTGGCTTCCAGCGTCGGCTGGTAGACCGGGATGCGCAGCGAGCTGAAGGGCTGCGGGCCGGAGATGATGGCCATGCACGATGGTGGGATCACGGCCATCGTGTCGGGGCCCATCGTGGCCAGCACGTGGCGCACCGACAGGGCCTCCACGCAGCCGGGACAGGCCGCATGGCCCGAGCACAACATGGCTTTTTCCGGCAGTTCGAGTGCTTGCATTGGTCTTACCTCGCCCAGGTGGAATCGACTCGCGGCGCGCTGTCCAGCGCCCGCCGCACCAGAGCGCCGATCGCGTCGGGAGATACGTTGACCCCGCCGACGCCGGCCAGGAAGCCGTGCACGCGCGGTGGGCGGGCCAGCCCGTACAGCGCGCCCAACAGCTCATGATGGAGGATGCCGCCGAGGCCGGGGGAATGATTGCGGTCGAGCACGACCACGTCCGGCACGCCTTCCAGCGCCACGCGCAGCGCCTGCACCGGCAGCGGACGGAACAGGCGCACTTTCAGCAGCCCGATGGGCAAGCCCGCATCGCGCAGCGCATCCACCGCTTCGCGCGCCGTGCCGCACATACTGCCCATGGTGACGATCACGGCGCGCGCGCCATCGCAGCGATAGCGCTCGAGCACGCCGTGCGAGCGGCCGGTGAGCTCGCCCCACTCGCGGTCGGCCTCCTGCACCACCGTCAGCGCCTGCCCCATCGCCTCTTCCAGGCCCTGGCGGTGGCGGCAGAACATCTCCGCCGAAACGACGTTGCCCCAAGAGGAGCCGACGGCGGTGTCCAGGCGGTTCGCCGGCGCATAGGGCGGCAGGTAGGCGTCCACGATGTCCTGCGACGGCACCTGCACCGGCTCCAGCGCATGCGAGACGTAGAAGGCATCGTGGTTGATCATGACCGGCAGCTGGACTTGTTCGGCCACGCGGAAGCCATGCAGGACCGTATCCAGCGATTCCTGTGCGCTCTCGGTGTAGAACTGGATCCAGCCGGTGTCGCGCTGGGCCAGGCTGTCGGTCTGGTCCGGCCAGAAGGCCCAGGGCGAAGCGACCGTGCGGTTGACGTTGGCCATGACGATCGGCGCGCGGGCGCCGCTGGCGTAGTGCAGCAGCTCGTGCATCAGCAGCAGGCCTTGCGAGGCGGTGGCCGTGAACACGCGCGCGCCGGCCAGCGACGCCGGGATGCAGGCCGCCAGCACCGAGTGCTCGGACTCGGGCGTGAGGATTTCGGCATCGAAATCGCCGCTGGCGTGAAATTCGGTGATCAATTCGAGGATCGGGGTTTGCGGCGTGATCGGGTACACCGGCACCACCTGCGGGCGCGCCAGCCGCGCCGCCCAGGCCACCGCATGGTTGCCGCTCAGAAGCATCGCGGTTTGTGTTTCGCTCATCGGACTTCCTCGCGCATGGTCATCGAGCCCGTCGGGCATTCCTTCACGCAAATACCACAGCCCTTGCAGTAGTCGGCCAGGACTTCGTAGCCGCCGCCGTCGACGCGCTTGATCGCGAGGTCCGGGCAGTAGTAGAAGCAGTTGTCGCATGACGTGCATGTGCCGCAGGAAAAACAGCGGCCGGCCTCGTCCAGTGCCTGTTCCAGTTCGAGCCCGAGTTGCACCTCGACGCCGCTGCCCAGCCGCTCGGCGGCCGAACGCCGGGTTTCGGCGGCGCGCGAGCGCTTCGGGTGATAGAACGTCGCGATGTTGGCAAGCCCCACCGCGCCTTGCCTGGCCCCGTCGGCGGCATCTTCGCCGCGCAACCAGCGATCGATATCGAGCGCCGCGCGCTTGCCCATGCCGATCGCCTCGGTGACGAAGCGCGCCATGCTGGCCACGTCGCCGCCGGCCCACACACGCTCCTTGGCGGTGGACTGCCCCGGGCCGACCGCCAGCAGGCTTCCTTCGACCGGCAAGGCGGCAGACAGCGCCGCCAGCTCGGGGTCCTGGCCGATCGAGGTGACGATCGCATCGGCGGCCAGCTTGAACTCGCTGCCGGCCACCGGCAGGATCTTGAATTGTCCGCGCGTGGCACCGAGCTCGAGTCGCACCCGAACGCAGCCGAGGTCCAGCCCCTGGCCGTCTTGCGGCACCACCGCGGTGAGCATCGCCCCGTCGACCAGCTTGATCCCCTCCTCCAGTGCCTCGGCCACCTCCTCGCGTTGCGCAGGCATCTGCTGCGCCTGCTCGAGCGCCAGGATTGTGACGTCGTGCCCGGCGCGGCGCGCGCTGCGCGCCGCGTCCAGTGCGGCGCTGCCGCCGCCCACGACCAGCACCCGGCGGCCCAGGGCCGGCGGGGTCCCACTGTTGGCGCGCGCCAGGTAGTCGGCGCCATTGATCAGCCAGGGCGCAGCCTCGGGCAGTTGCGGCAGGCGCTTGGGCCGGCCGGCGCCGATGGCCAGGTAAACGGCATCGTGCGTGCTGTGCAGGCGCTCGAAATCGGCGGCGCTTGCCAGCGTGTGCCCGCAACGCAGCTCGACGCCGAGCGCGACGATGCGGGCGATCTCGCCGTCGAGCACCGCTCGCGACAGCCGGTACGAGGGAATGCCGTAGCGCATCAGCCCGCCCGGTTCCGGCTGCGATTCGTAGATCGTCACGCGCCAGCCGCGCCGGCGCAACTGAAACGCCGCCGACAGGCCGGAGGGACCGGCGCCCACGATTGCCACATGCTTGACGCGTTGCTCGGCCGGCGGCTCGAAGGCCCAGCCGTGCTCAAGCGCCAGGTCGCCGACGGCGCGCTCGAGCTTGCAGATCGCCAGCGATTCGTCGTAGGCGCCGCGGTTGCAGGCCGCCTCGCAGGGGTGGTGGCAGATGCGGCCGGCCACGGCCGGAA
>DATMBW010000195.1:0-5807 GCA_035559095.1 Ramlibacter sp. | reverse complement strand
CGAGCGCCCGCCGCACCGACTCTTCGTCATCGACGATGGCCACGAGGGCTGGAGCGGCGCGCATCCATGGGACGGTAGGCCATCGCCGCACCGCAGCCAATGGGACCTTGGTCGTACGGCTTCGCCCGGCCGGCAGCCGTCCCCAGGCGCTGGTGGTGCGGCGTGATCGCGGCGGCCTTCCCCGCGCACCTGCTGGGTCAGGCCAGGGCGGCGTGCCGGCGCCGATGGCGCTGTGCTGGTTCGTCAGCAACGTGAGCGATGCCCTGCTCGCGCCACGCTCATGTCTGGACTGGGCGGATCGTCGTACAGGATCGCGCCGACCGCGCGGGCGAACTCAAGCCCAGCGGCCAATTCGCGTCCGTTCAGGCCGCCAGCACTTCCAGCAGCTCGGTCTCGATCTCGATCTGGCGGCGGTTCTGCTGCAGTTCGGCGCCGTCTATCAGGAAGGTGTCTTCCACCCGCTCGCCCAAGGTCGAGATCTTCGCCAGCTGCAGATTGATCTTGTGCCGCGCCAGCACGCGCGCAACGGAATAAAGCAGGCCGACCCGGTCGCTCGCGGAGATGCTCAATAGCCAGCGCTGGGCCTTCTCGTCGGGTGCGAGCTGCACGCGCGGCGCGATAGGGAAGCTCTTGACGCGGCGCGACACCCGGCCCCGGCTGGGCGCGGGGAGCGGCCCGGCTTGCTCGATCGTGCGCTGCAGGCCCGCCTGCACCATGCTGATCAACTCGCGGTTGTGCTCGGGCAGCATGGAACTGACGACCTGGAACGTGTCGAGCGCGTAGCCGTTGTTGGCGGTGTGAATCTTCGCGTCCAGGATGCTGAAGCCGGCCTGGTCGAAGTAGCCGCAGATGCGGGCGAACAGGTCGGCCTGGTCCGGCGTGTACACCACGACTTGCAATCCTTCGCCGACTGGAGACAGCCGCGCCCTGACGATCGCCTTGGCCTTGCCCACATGGCGCGAGAGGTGGCGCGTGTGCCAGGCGATGTCGCCGGCGTCATGGCGCATGAAATAGCCCACGTCCAGCGTGTCCCACAGTTGCTTGTGCGCCTCGAACGGGAGCGCGTACAGCGCCAGCTGCACCAAGGCCTCGCGCTTGCGCGCCTCGACTTCGGCGTCGGGGTCGGGGGCGCGCCCGCCGAGCGTGCGCAGCGTGAGGCGGTAAAGGTCCTCCAGCAGCTTGCCCTTCCAGGCATTCCACACCTTGGGGCTGGTGCCGCGGATGTCGGCCACCGTGAGCAGGTACAGCGCCGTGAGGTAGCGTTCGTTGCCCACGCGCCGGGCGAACTCGGCAATGACATCCGGGTTGCTCAGGTCCTGCTTCTGGGCGATGCGGCTCATGGCCAGGTGTTCCTTGACCAGGAACTCGATCAGCTTGCAATCCTCCGGGTCGATGCCGTGCTGGCGGCAGAACAGGCGCACGTCCCGCGCTCCCAGCGCGGAATGGTCGCCCCCGCGCCCCTTGGCGATGTCGTGGAACAGCGCGGCCACATAGAGAATGCAGGGCTTGTCCCAGCCGGCGGCCAGCTGCGAGCAGAACGGGTACTCGTGCGCGTGCTCGGCGATGAAGAAGCGGCGCACGTTGCGCAACACCATCAGGATATGCTGGTCCACCGTGTACACGTGGAACAGGTCGTGCTGCATCTGGCCGACGATGCGCCGGAACACCCACAAGTAGCGGCCCAGCACCGAAGTCTGGTTCATCAGCCGCATCGCGTGGGTGATGCCCTGCGGCGCCATCAGCATCGCGCGGAAGGTGGCATGGTTCACCGGATCGTTGCGGAATCCGGTGTCCATCACCTTGCGGGCGTTGTACAGCGCGCGCAAGGTCCGCGCCGAGAATCCCTTGGCGCCCACCGTCGTCTGGAAAACCAGGAACGTCTCGAGGATGGCGTGCGGGTGCTTCAGGTACAGGTCGTCGCTGGCGACTTCGATCATCCCGGCCTTGTTGGCAAAGCGCTCGTTGATCGGTTGCGGCTTGTGCTCGCTCGGGGTCAGGCGCTCCTCGATATTGAGCAGCAGGATCTGGTTGAGCTGCGTCACGGCCTTGGCCGCCCAGTAGAAGCGCTTCATCAGCGCCTCGCTGGCGCGCGAGATCACACGCCCGCCGGGGTGTACATGCGTCCGGTAGCCGAACGACTCGGCGACGGCGTTCTGCAAATCGAACACCAGCCGGTCCTCGCGCCGGTTGGCGATCACATGCAGGCGGGCGCGGATCAGGCTCAGCAGCTCCTCGTTGCGCTTGATCTGCCGCGCCTCGAACGCGGTGGCCAGTCCCTTGCGCGCCAGTTCGTCCCAGCTCTTGCCCAGCCCCGCGGCCCGGGCCACCCACAGGATCACCTGCAGATCGCGCAGGCCGCCGGGCGATTCCTTGCAATTGGGTTCCAGCGAGTAGGGCGTGTTCTCGAACTTGGTGTGGCGCTGGCGCATTTCCAGCGTCTTGGCGATGAAGAAAGCCTTGGGATCGACCGTGGCGACGAAGCGCTTCTGGAACCCGGCATACAGCTTGGCGTTGCCCGTCACCAGGCGCGATTCCAGCAGGGAAGTCTGCACCGTCACGTCGCTCTCGGCCTGGGCCACGCATTCGGATACGGTACGCACGGCCGAACCGATCTCCAGACCGGTGTCCCAGCAGTTGCCGATGAAGCTCTCGACCTTGCGCTTGAGGTCCGGGTCGGCGTCGGCCGAGGTGGCGTCGGGCATCAGCACCACCACATCCACATCAGAATGCGGGAACAGCTCGCCGCGCCCGAAACCGCCGGCCGCCAGAAGGGCGAAGCCGGCCGGAAACGCGGCGGCCTCCCACAAGGCCTTCAGCGTGACGTCGGCCTCGCGCGCCAGCCCTTGCAGCAGGCTGCGGATGCCGCGGGCCGAACTGCCGCGGGCCTGCAGCAAGGCCAGCAGTTCGCTCTTGCGGGCGCGGTAGTCGTCGCGTAGGGCCTGGAGATTCGGCATGACAGACGGCGAATGCATGAATGACGAATGACAAAGGACCTCGCGGCTGCGCCGCATCAACGACGAATGATGCGCCAGCCGTCAACTCGCAACGTGGCCATCAGCGAAGCGGGTCATTGCGCAAGGCGTGTCATCGGTGCGAAGTCGGCAGTCATGCATTCACGAAAGGCGGCGGGGCCGGGCTGCCGGCCGAGAGCGTCAGCACCTCATAGCCGGTTTCGGTGACGAGGACGGTGTGCTCCCACTGCGCCGACAGCGAATGGTCCTTGGTGACGATGGTCCAGCCGTCGTTGCCGAACTCCTTCACGTCCCGGCGGCCCGCGTTGATCATGGGCTCGATCGTGAAAGTCATGCCCGGCTTGAGCTCTTCGAGCGTGCCGGGCCGGCCGTAATGCAGCACCTGCGGCTCCTCGTGGAAGTTGCGCCCGATTCCATGGCCGCAAAACTCGCGCACCACCGAAAACCCGTTGCCCTCGGCGAACTTCTGGATCGTGAAGCCGATGTCGCCCAGGTGAATGCCGGGCCGCACGTGCGCGATGCCGTGCCACATGGCTTCATAGGTCAGCGCGCACAGGCGCTTGGCCGCGATCGACACTTCGCCGACCAGGAACATGCGGCTGGTGTCGCCGTACCAGCCGTCCTTGATCACCGTGACGTCGACGTTGACGATGTCGCCCTTCTTGAGCGGCCTGTCGTTGGGAATGCCGTGGCACACCACATGATTGACCGAAGTGCACAGCGAAGCCGGGTAGGGCGGGTAGCCGGCCGGCTGGTAGCCCAGCGTGGCCGAAGTCGTCCCCTGCTTGTTCATGCACTCCGCCGCCAGCCGGTCGATCTCCCGGGTGGTGATGCCCGGTTTGATGTGCGGCGTGATGTAGTCCAGCACCTCGGAGGCCAGCTTTCCCGCCACCCGCATGCCCTGGATACCCGCGGCGTCCTTGTAGGTAATGCTCATGCCTCGAATTATCCCAGAGGGTGAATTCCCCTGCCTCGCCCGGCGGCGAGCCGCGACGCCCCGGTTAAAATGGCCAAGCCGACACGAAGGCCCCAGTCAGCGGCCTGCCGTTCACCGTTTCCCCGATCACACAGGCTTCATAGTGACCTTGCACATCACCGAGTTCGAGGGTGGCAATGCCCTCAGCGACTTCAGAGTCCAGCAACTGCTTCCCCGGCTGCAAGCCATCGATGACAAGGTCAGCGGCATCAGCGCCCGCTTCGTGCACCTGGTGGCCGCCGGCCAGGCGCCTGGCCCGGCCGACCACGAGCGGCTGGCCGCGCTGCTGACCTACGGCGAGCCCTGCCGCGCCCACGCCAAAGGAGCATTGTTCGTCGTCACGCCGCGTTTCGGCACGGTCTCGCCCTGGGCCTCCAAGGCCACCGATATCGCCCGCAACTGCGGCATCGCGCTGCGGCGCGTGGAGCGCATCACGGAATTTACGGTCGTCCTGAAGACACCGCTGCTGGGCAAGGGCGGATTGGACGGCGCGCAACGCGCCGCCATCGGGGCCCTGTTGCACGACCGCATGACCGAAAGCGTGATGTCCGAGCGCGGCGCGGCCCACGCCCTCTTCACTGAACTCGACGCGGCCGCGATGGAGTACGTCGACGTGCTCGCGGGCGGGCGGGCGGCGCTGGAGCGGGCGAACACGCAATTCGGACTGGCGCTGGCCGAGGACGAGATCGTGTACCTGGTCGAGGCCTTCCAGGGCTTGGGGCGCAACCCGAGCGACGTCGAACTGATGATGTTCGCGCAGGCCAACAGCGAACACTGCCGCCACAAGATCTTCAACGCATCGTTCACCATCGACGGCGTGGCGCAGGAACGCAGCATGTTCGCCATGATCCGGCATACCCACCAGGTGAGCCCGCAACACACGGTGGTCGCCTATTCGGACAACGCGTCGGTCATGGAAGGCGGCACCGTGGAGCGCTTTCTCGCGAGGCCGGGCACGGGATGCCGCTACCAGAAGGAAGAAGCCGTCGATCACGTCCTGATGAAAGTGGAAACCCACAACCATCCGACCGCGATCTCGCCTTTCCCCGGCGCTTCCACCGGCGCCGGAGGCGAGATCCGGGACGAGGGCGCCACCGGCCGCGGTTCCAGGCCCAAGGCGGGCCTGACGGGGTTCACGGTGTCCCGGCTGTGGGGCGGCAACTTCGGAAAGCCCGGGCACATCGCGAGCCCCTTGCAGATCATGACGGAGGGCCCGCTGGGCGGCGCCGCATTCAACAACGAGTTCGGCCGGCCGTGCCTGCTGGGCTATTTCCGCGAGTACGAGCAGCAGGCCGGCGATGTCATGCGCGGCTACCACAAGCCCATCATGATCGCGGGCGGCCTGGGCAGGATCGCGGCCGGCCTGACCAGGAAGGTCGAGTTCCCGGCCGGCACCCTGCTGATCCAGCTGGGCGGCCCCGGCATGCGCATCGGCATGGGCGGCGGTGCGGCCAGCTCCATGGCCACAGGCGCCAATGCGGCCGAACTCGATTTCGATTCCGTGCAGCGCGGCAACCCGGAGATCGAGCGGCGCGCCCAGGAGGTCATCAACCATTGCTGGGCCGAAGGCCCGGGCAACCCCATTCTCGCGATCCACGACGTGGGCGCGGGCGGCCTGTCCAACGCCTTCCCGGAACTCACCAACGATGCGGGCCGTGGCGCGCGCTTCGATTTGCGCAAGGTGCCGCTGGAGGAATCGGGCCTGGCGCCCAAGGAAATCTGGAGCAACGAGAGCCAGGAACGCTACGTGATGGCGATCGCCCCCGATTCGCTGGAGCAGTTCCGCGCGATCTGCGAGCGTGAGCGCAGCCCGTTCGCCGTGGTGGGTGTGGCGACGGAGGAGCCGCAGCTGGTGGTGG
>DATMBW010000194.1:0-2775 GCA_035559095.1 Ramlibacter sp. | reverse complement strand
CGTTGGCCGGCTACGGCATCGGCGCGCGGCTGGAGTTCATGGCGATTCCCATCGCTTTCGGCGTGGGCGTCGCCACGCTGCCGATGGTGGGCATGGCCGTGGGCAACGGCGACGTGCCGCGCGCGCGCCGTGTCGCCTGGGTGGGTGGCGCCCTGTCAGCGGCCATGGTCGGAGTGATCGGCGTGCTGGTCACTCTCTGGCCGGAGCTATGGTCGCGCATGTTCACCGACAAGACGGAAGTGCTGTACTACTGCGCGCAGTACCTGCGCTACGCCGGACCCGCATACGCCTTCTTCGGCCTGGGCCTCACGCTGTACTTTGCCTCGCAGGGCGCCGGCAAGGTGCTGGGCCCGGTGCTCGCGGGCACGCTGCGGCTGGTGATCGTCCTCGTGGGCGGATGGCTGCTCACAACGACAAATGCGCCCGAGTGGGCCTACTTCGCCCTGGTGGGAGTGGCGATGGCGGCGCATGGGATGGCTACGGCGGGGGCGGTTTGGGGGACCAGGTGGGGGGCGGCACAAGCCTAGCGCACCGAGCCGTGGGCCCTGGCCGCGGCGACGCCCGCTTTCACGCGCCCGACACCATCGACATCGCGAGCTTGCCCAGGCCCGCCACAAGCAGGATGACGCCGAGCACCAGGCCCAATTGCTCGCCGCGCGGCGCCATCTTCTCGACGGCGACCACGATGGACAGCGCGGCGATCCAGGCCAGGTTCATCACACCGCCGACGAACAGCAGGCCCATCACCGCCCAGCAGCACCCGGCGCAGAACATGCCGTGCCGCAGGCCCATGCGGAATGCCCCCGCCGGCCCCGGCCTCCATTCCCCGATCAGGAACCCGAACGGCGTACGGCATCGCGCGAGGCAGATCCGCTTGAGCGGAGAGAACTGGTAGACGCCCGCGATCACCAGCAACAAGCCGGTGAGCCATGCCGACGTGCTGACGATCATCGGGTTCACCCAATCCATGGCCTGCAACGCCCACTGCAACGCGGTGGCCGCGACGCTGAAGAAAGTCCACACGGCGAGGTAAGCGGCAACGAAGATGCGGCCCCGCGCGCGTTCACCGCCACGGGCACTCAGGTGCACGAATGCCAGGATCATCGGCAGCGCCGAAGGCAGCATCATCGCCGCCATCATGACGGCCCACATGAGCAGCATGGCCAGCAGGTTGGCAAGACTCCAGTCCGATGAACCGGGCATGGTCAGCTCGACTAGCGGATGCCCCATGTCAACCGCCATCCAGGTCAGCGCCGCCCACCCCGCCACGCTGACGGCGAGGATCCCCGTTGTATGCCACGGCCCGCTGGCGATCAGCGAGGGCAGCCGCGGTGTTTCTTCCGTCGGACGAGGTGCATCCCGTTTCATCGGTACGCCTTTCGCGAGGGTCGTCAGCCCAACAGTCGACCGCGAGCCTTGCCTTCGCACGATTGCTTCGTTTGCAACGTTTGTCAACGACCTTGAAGCCCGCCGGATGCACGCCTATGCTGTGAGCTGCGATTTCCCGATTGGAGGTACACGGTGTCCAAGTGGCAAATCTCCGGTGAATACATGGAAACCTGCAATTGCACGTTGCTCTGCCCATGCGTGTACACCAGTCTCACGGCCCGGCCGACCGAGGGCGACTGCAAGGTTGCGCTGGCGATGCGCATCGACAAGGGCGCCAAGGACGGTGTGTCGCTCGACGGTTTATCTTTCATCGTGGTAATGCATTCCCCAGGCCCCATGGGCGAAGGCAACATGACGGTCGGGCTGATCATCGACACCGCTGCTTCCGATGCCCAGGCCGAAGCGATCACCGCCATCGCCAGTGGGGCGGCCGGCGGACCGCTGGCGGCTCTGGGACCCCTGGTGGGGAAGATGGCCGGTGTGGAAAGGCGTCAGGTCAGCTTCGAGATGAACGGCCTGAACCGCGCGGCTAGCGCCGGTGCTCTGGTGGACCAGGCGTGCGAAGGCCTGGCCGGTGGCGATCCGAACCAGCCGATGTGCCTGGACAACATCCCGCACCCGATCGCGAGCCGGCTGGCGCTGGCCAAAGCCACGCGCACTGTCTTTCATGCCTTCGGCATCGACTGGGAAGACAAGACGGGAACCAGGAACGGGCATTTCTCACCGTTTGCCTGGTCGGCCTGATTTGCTTCAGCCGGCACCGCCTGCAGGTCCTACGGCTGTTTGGGGGTCCTCGCGCTACCCGCTGTGGTTTTCTTCAAGGCAGATTGCCTTTTGGCGAATGCCTTGAAGTGCAAGCTAGTCCAATCGAAGGAGGACACGGTTTCGCCGCGGCAATATAAGTTGCGCTGGAGGAGGGAAGCCCCATGCCGATTCCAGCGATCACGATCACACCGGACCAGTACATCGGCGGAGGGGAAGTTCCAGCCTATCCTATCGAGCAATTCACGAATCGATGCCTTGCGCAGGGCGATTCGTGGTTCTCGATCGGCGCCTTTCCGCCTCCCCTGACTACCAATCTGCTGTTCGGGTTGAAGCTCGCCGCTTCCACCTGCATCGTCAATTGCGCCGTCCCGGGCAAAGTCCTGCGGCACATGACGGACACGACGACCAGCGCCCGGTTCCTGCAGATCCTCAATGGCGTGCACTCCATGCGATTCGACGGTATCCTGCTTTCGGGCGGCGGGAACGACCTGATCGACGCGCTGCAATCGACGGACCCCGACCCTGCCAAGCGAATGCTGCGCACGCAAACCGAGTGGGGCCCGCCTGCCGCGGGCGGCGCTCGGTACGTCAGTGACGCGGGGTGGGCAGTCTTCGAGGCGC
>DATMBW010000193.1:0-4102 GCA_035559095.1 Ramlibacter sp. | reverse complement strand
GTGCCCGCGGGGGGAACGCCTTGAACCGTATTCGGCAACGCGCCTGCCCGCAGTGGCTGGACGCCGATGCCGTCTTCGAAGCGGACTAGAGGTTCGGCTGCACTGGCGCCGACGGAAACAAAAGTAGTGGCGAGGGACAGCAGGCATGCTGAAAGGGTCTTGTTCATGCTGAATTCCTGGAAGTTGGGCTGAGAGTCAACGGGTGCCGAAGCCGCCCCACTATGTGCACCGCCAGAATTCCCCGCGTGTCAGCGATCAACTGTTTTGTATTGCGATCGTATCTCGCGCGACTATGCGCACATTCGCGACTGCGCGTGCCCTGCGTCGCTGATCAGGGTCCCAGTCTGTCCGGTCATGACGCCGCCGGGCGCCACTTTGATGCGCTGCCAAGGCAGGGTATAAATCCGACAGAAACGTTATATTGCGTCACCGGCACCGCCACCGCACCGCCACCGCCCGTATGGACAACGACCAGGTCAATCAGCTGCTCGTGCGCATCGGCAACGAAGACCAGGCAGCGTTTCGTCAACTGTACAAGGCGTTCAGCCGCAAGGTATACACCTACGTGCTCAACATGCTGAACGACCACGCCCGGGCCGAGGAAGTCCTGGTCGACACGCTTTACGAGGTCTGGCGCCACCCCCAGCGCTTTCGCGGCGATTCGCAGTTTTCCACTTGGCTCATCGGGATCGCTCGCCGAAAGGCGCTGATGGTCTATCGTGCGCGCCGGCCCGACGAGGTGCATGGCGATCTCGACGACATCGCCGAAATCACCGCCTCGGACACACCGGACGGCTATGCTGAGTTGGCGGGCAAGCAACGGCGCGAAGGCGTACAGCACTGCATGGGCAAGCTGTCGGACGAGCATCGCGAATGCCTGCACCTGGTGTTTTACGAGGGCATGGGCCTGGCTGAAGTGGCTGAGATACAGAACTGTCCCGAGGGCACCGTCAAGACCCGCCTGTTCCACGCCCGCCAGAAGATCAAGAACTGCCTGCAGGCTCTGCTGCGCAGCGAGGGTGGCGCCCCTGACGCCAAAGGCGCGCTCGCATCCTGAAGCTTGCAAAAAGTAAATTGAACCATCCGCAGATCACGCGCAACCCAGAGCCGACACGGGCACGTCCCGTGACGGTAAAGGAGATTCGCCATGCTGCTGCGCCAAGCCCTGGAACAAACCCGCGCGGGGATGCCCACCCCGGTCCTGTTCAATTCCCGCAGAGTTGTCCTCGACCCTATTGATGAGGTTTCCGCCATGGTGCGGAAAGGAGTTATCGATGTCCACTTTCACGCTGTCCACAATCGCGCGAGCTTCAGGTCATTCCTTCGTAGCTCTGCCGGGCAAGTCAGGCAAGGTCAGTAACGCAGCTGAGCAGGGAGCGCCCGTTGCCACGGGAGCACAGACATCATGAAAGAACGCTTCGAAGAACTGCTCCCCTGGTACGTCAACGGCTCGCTGGGAGCCGAAGACCGTGCCTTTGTCGACGCCTACCTCGAACAGCATCCCGAGGCCCGCAGCGAGCTGGAATGGTATCGCTCGCTGCAGCAGCGCGTACAGGAAAACGCCCCGGCCGTGCCGGCAACCATCGGCCTGGCACGCGCCATGCGCCTGATCCAGGGCGACCGTCCGACCTTCGCCGAGCGCATCGGCGCCTTCTTCGGCAACTTTGGCATGCGCCCGAGCTACGCGATGGCCGCGCTGGCGGTCGTGGCAGTGCAAGGTGGCGTGATCTTGAACCTGCTCGGTGACGCCCGCGAGAACGCCGACGAAATCCGCGCACTGCACGCGGTTCGCGTCCAGGAGGGCCCGATGCTGAAGATCAGCTTCGCACCCGACGCCAAGGAAACCGACATACGCATGCTGGTGGTCCAGGTTCAAGGCGAGCTGGCCGGCGGCCCGGGCCAGCTCGGCGATTACTACCTGCGGGTGCCGGCCGGCAGCGAAGCCGCGGCGCTCGCCCGCGTGCAGGCCGCGCCGATCGTTCAGGCAGCCTCGCTGGCACCCGGCGTGCCGCCTCGGGAGTAGTGACCATGGCCACGCTGCTGACCCGCCGTGTGCTGCTGCGCTGCGCATTGGGCGCCGCAGCGCTGCCTTTCGGTCCCGCCATGAGCGGACCCGCCAACGTCAACAGCGCCGGGTCGCGCATCGCTTTGGTGATCGGCAACGGCGCGTATCGCGGTGCACCGCTGAAGAATCCGCCGGGCGACGCCACCGCCGTCGCGGCGGCGCTGCGCGGACTTGGCTATGACGTGACCCTGCGACAGAACACGCCGCTGCGGGAGCTGATCGAGTCGCTGCGCGAGTTTTCGGTGCGCGCTCCGAAGGCATCGGTTCGCATGCTGTTCTATGCCGGCCACGGCGTTCAGGTGAAGGGGCGCAACTACCTGGTGCCGATCGACGCCGACCCGAAGTCCGAAGAGGACATCCAGCGGCAAAGTGCGGACGTCGGCGAGTTCATCGACCGACTCAGCGCCATTCGCACCGGCGCCAACATCGTGGTGCTCGACGCCTGCCGTGTGAACCCGTTCGCCGGCGGCGTCATCGTCGGCCCCGATGGACGACGCCTGAAATTCCGCGGCGCAACGCCGGGTGGCCTGGCGGCTCTCGATGCGCCGGTGGGCACCCTGGTGGCCTTCTCGACCGCGCCGAACGGCGTGGCGCTCGACGGCGCCAACAGCGAGCACAGCGTCTATGCGCGCCACCTGCTGGCCAATCTGCCGACGCCGGGGCTGCAGATCGAGCAGCTCTTCAAGCGGGTGCGTATCGGTGTGGCCGAAGACACCGGCCGCGTGCAGGTGCCCTGGGAGTCGTCGAGCCTGACAGCCGACTTCTGCTTCAAATCGGACGACAAAGGGCGCTGCGGCGGGTAAGCATCCGTCATGCCGGGCTTGACGAGCTTGCCCCAGACCTGATCCGGGGGCCAACCGGGGCCTTGTCATGCCGGACTTGATCCGGCATCCCTGATCCTGGATTGCGGGTCAAGCCCGCAATGACCAACCGGGGGCCTTGTCATCATGCCGGACTTGACGAGCCCGCCCGCGATGACGCCTGTTCACGCGTGGTCGCTGATGAAGCGCTCGAGTTCGCGCGCAAATCGCAGCGGCTCACTGACATGCGGCGAATGGCCGGCATGGCGGTAAATCGAGATCTGCGCGTGCTTCACCGTGTCGCGATACCAGGCATCGAGCGGCAGACCGGCGTAGTGCCGGCTGCGCGCCCCGAGCACGACGAGCAGCGGGGCGTCCAGGCGCGAGAGCGAAGTGCGGAAGTCGGCCTGCGCCATCGACTCGGCGAGGTCGAGCAGCGGCCGGACATCGAAGCGACCCAGGCGCCGGCGCAGCATCCGTCCGAGCGGTGCTTGCGCGCCCAGCTGGCGCCTGAGCCAGGCGCCGCCGAGCGCGCCGACCTCGTTGAGCAGCGTCTCGGCCAAATCTCGGCGCGCGCCCGCGATCAGCCCCGACAGCATGGCCGCGCTGCAGCCGCCGAACAGCCCGAGACGCCAGCTGTCGTCCGTCACGATGCGCGGCGACTGGTCGACCAGCGCCACGGCCGCAACTCGCTGCGTGCCATACGAATGCAGATATTGCATGAGCGTGAGTGCGCCCATGGAGTGCCCGACCAACACCGGACGCTCCAGCCCGAAATGGTCGAGCATCTCGGCCAGGTCTTGCGCCAGTCGCGCCAGCGTGATGCTGCCGTGCACCGGCCGGCAACTGCCATGGCCGCGTGCGTCCCAGGCGAGCACGCAGTGGCGCCGCGCCAGCCGCCTGGCCACCGGCATCCAGTCGCGATGCGAGCACCCGACCCCATGCACCAGCACCAGCGGCGGGCCGTCGCCGAGCACGCACACGGGAATGACCTGACCATCGCCGGCCGTGAAGCTGTCGTAGTCGCCGGCAGCGGGAGTGGCCAGGCCCGCCAGCCCGAAATTGCGCAGCGCGTTCAAGGCGCCGCGCAAGCCCGTCAGGCGTGGTGGGTGTGGAGGAGGCTCACGCGGAGCACTGTCGAACATGGCGGGCGAAACCTGGGCTGGCGCGCAGCCCGCCCGAAATCAGCTTGCACCGATCTCGGCTCGATTGCAACCCATGTGGCGCCTCGATTCCA
>DATMBW010000192.1:0-4124 GCA_035559095.1 Ramlibacter sp. | reverse complement strand
GGGTGTGGTCAGCACACTGGCGGGCGGCGCCGGGGGCGGGCTTGTGGACGGCCCGCGTGAGACGGCGCGGTTCTACGAGCCTCGCGGTGTCGCAATGCATCCCGACGGTACGCTGGACGTTGCGGATGCTCGCAACGGCCTCGTGCGCAGAATCAGTCCCGCAGGCAACGTGTCGACACTGAGCTTCACTCGAAATGGGACGGCGGTCACTCGTTTCCCCTTCCCCGAATACATCGCATTGGACGAGTCGGGCGTGCTGTACTTCAGGGCCGAGGACTCTTCCCTTTATTGGCCGCTGTACGCCGCGCAGCCCTCGGGGCAGCTGCGCCTGCTCGACACCATTCCATCTTTCGGACTTTCCGCGGGGCCTATGGGGCGGCTCTACATGTCGGACGGCAGGAATGTGAGCTACATCAACACTGCTGGCGAAGGTGATGCCCTCTCGAGTATGCGCCATGCAGTTGCCAGTGGCTTCGGCACTGTGCTCGCGGTGCTGGCAGCACCGAACGGCGTCGTGTACGTCTCGGATGCTGCCGATCACACGGTGCGAATGGTGGACTCGGAAGGTCATGTCACGCTGGTCGCCGGCCAGCCCGGTGTGGCAGGTCAGGCCGATGGCGATTCATCCCAGGCGACTTTGGATCGACCCGCTGCCCTCGCCATCGACACCGCAGGCAACCTCTACGTTGCCGACATCAGCACAATCCGCAAGATCACGCCAGACGGCCATGTGCGCACGGTCGCCGGTACTCCAGGCCAGACCCTGGCCACGCCAGGTCCGCTGCCCGGCAGCATCGGGACAGTGAAAGGGCTGGCCTGGCATGCGGGGATGCTTTACGCAACGGTGCAGAACGCAGTGCTGCAAATTGGCCCGCTAGACTGACGCCGGGCGTTTGCGCGCGATGGGGCCTGTCAATCGCTTGGGCAGGCTTGAAGAGATGCCCCAAAGACACTGACAATGGGCGCACTGAATCGAATTGCCCACTTCCATGCCATCCGCCATCCCAGTCGCTCCCGATCGCCTGCCCGAGCTGCTGCGCCGCATGCCCAAGGCCGAGCTGCACATCCACATCGAGGGTTCGCTCGAGCCTGAGCTGATCTTTACGCTGGCCGCGCGCAATGGCGTTTCGATTCCCTATGCCAGCGTCGATGAGCTGCGCCGGGCTTACGCCTTCACCAATCTGCAAAGCTTCCTCGACATCTACTACGCCGGCGCCAGCGTGTTGCGCAAGGAGCAGGACTTCTACGACATGGCCTGGGCCTACCTGGAACGGGCCGCCGCCGAAAACGTCGTGCACACCGAAATCTTTTTCGACCCCCAAACGCACACTGCGCGCGGCGTCGCGATGGAAACCGTGATCAACGGCCTGCACCGCGCCTGCACCCAGGCCGGCCCGGCGCTGGGCGTGAGCGCTTCGCTGATCCTGTGTTTCCTGCGCCACCTGAGCGAGCAGGAGGCGTTCGAGACGCTGGAGCAGGCGCTGCCGTTCCGCGACAAATTCATCGGCGTCGGCCTCGATTCCAGCGAGGTCGGCCATCCGCCGGAAAAATTCGCGCGGGTGTTCGAGCGTTGCCGCGAACTCGGCCTGCATCTGGTGGCGCATGCCGGCGAAGAGGGGCCGCCGGCCTACGTCTGGACCGCCCTGGACCTGCTCAAGGTCGAGCGCATCGACCACGGCGTGCAGTCCAATAAGGACGCCGCGTTGATGGCGCGGCTGGCCAGGGACCGCGTTCCGCTGACGGTGTGCCCGCTGTCCAACCTGAAGCTGTGTGTGTTCCCCAGGCTGGCCGACCACAACATCGGCAAGCTGCTCGATGCCGGCCTGGTGGCCACGCTGAACTCGGACGATCCGGCCTACTTCGGCGGCTACATGAACGACAACTTCGTCCAGACGTTCGCCGCGACCGGGCTCACGGCGACGCACGCGTACCAGCTCGCGAAGAACAGCTTCGAGGCGAGTTTCATCCATGAGTCCATGAAGCGGCGCTACACCGACTTGCTGGACGCGACCTTCGCGGCATTCGAGTAGGCCCTGCGGGTAAAATCCGTGTCGCCGTTGCGCCCCGCAGCGGCGTTTTTCTATTTCCGGGGCCATGTAGAGGACCACCATGTACAAAAACCTCGCAGCCGTGCTCGCGGCCGCCTGTTTTTTCTCCCCCAGTTTTTCCCAGACACAACCTAAGCCCCAGGCCAAGCCCCAGGAGCCGCTCAAGGTCGGCTTCGTCTACGTCGCGCCGATCACCGAGGCCGGCTGGGTGCGCCAGCACGAACAGGGGCGCCTCGCGGTTGAAGCCGCGTTCGCCGGGAAGGTGAAGACCACCTATGTCGAGAACGTGCCGGAAGGCCCGGACGCGGAGCGCGTGATCCGCGACCTGGCCAAGCAAGGGCACAAGCTGATCTTCACGCCCAGCTTCGGCTACATGGAGCCGACGGTGAAGGTGGCCAAGGAATTCCCCGACGTGAAGTTCGAGTCCATCACCGGATACAAGACCGCGCCGAACGTCGCCGTCGCCAATGCGCGCTATTACGAAGGCCGCTACCTCGCGGGCATCGCGGCGGGGCGCATGACCAAGACCAATGTGGCGGGCTACGTCGCCGGGTTCCCGATTCCGGAAGTGATTCAAGGCATCAATGCGTTCACCCTGGGCATGCGGTCGGTGAACCCGAAGGCGCAGGTCAAGCTGGTATGGCTCAACGCCTGGTTCGATCCGCCGCGCGAGCGTGACGCCGCGATGACGCTATTCAACCAGGACGTGGACGTGATCGCGTTCCACACCGGGTCCACCGCCGTGATGGCCGCTGCTCAGGAGCGCGGCAAAATGGCCGTGGCCTATCACTCCGACATGCGCAAGACCGCGCCCGACGCGCAGATCGTGGCCGTCACCCATCACTGGGGCGACTACTACACGCGCCGCGCGCAGGCGGTTCTCGAGGGCACCTGGAAAAGCGGCAATTTCTGGGGCGGCGTGAAGAACGCCATGGTGCGGGCCGGCGACTTCGGCCCCAAGGTGCCCAAGGCCGTGCAGGAGGAAGTTCTGGCACGCCAGGGCGACATCGCCAAAGGCAAACTGCTGCCGTTCGCCGGCCCGATCACGGACAACGAGGGCAAGCAGGTGCTCGAAGCCGGCAAGGCAATGACCGATGAGCAGATCCTGGCGATGAATTTTCTGGTGTCCGGGGTCCAGGGGAAGGTCGCAAAATAGGGGCCGGGGTCGCGCCGCGCTGTCATTGCGGGCTTGACCCGCAATCCACGACTGAATACCTGGATGCCCCCGGATCGGAGTCCGGGGCAGGCTTTTCAAGTCCGGCATGATGAGATCTAAATGCAAGCCTTCCGCTCCGCGATCCTGCGTTTTGCCGGCGACGGCACGGCCCTCTATGAACAGGACGGCCTGCTGGTGGTCGGGCCCGATGCCCAAGGCCGGCAGCTCGTGCGCGCGGTCGGCGACTACGCCACCCTCGCGCCCAACTATCCGGGCGTGGCGGTCGAACATCTGCCCGGGCGCGTCATCGCGCCGGGCTTCATCGACCTGCATATCCATTTCCCGCAGACCGACGTGATCGGCTCGCCGGCCGACGGACTGCTGCCGTGGCTGGAGCAGTACACGTTTCCGCATGAATCGCGCTTTGCCGACGAGGCGCACGGGCGGGAACTGGCGGCCTTCTTCCTCGATGAACTGCTGCGGCACGGCGTCACCACGGCGCTGGCGTTCGCCAGCTCGCATCCCGCGTCGGTGAACGCGCTGATGGCGCAAGCGCAGCGGCGCGGCCTGCGACTGATCGCGGGCAAGGTGCTGCAGGACCGCCATTGCCCCGACGGCGTGCGCGACGAGACCGAGCAGTCCCTCGCCGACACCGAAGCGCTGATCCGCCGATGGCACGGCGTGGACCGGCTGGGCTATGCGATCACGCCCCGCTATGCGCCGAGCTGCAGCGAAGCCCAGTTGCGCGGCGCCGGCGAGCTGGCCGCGCGCTATCCCGGCGTCTGGATCCAGTCGCACGTGGCCGAGAACGTGGACGAAGTGAAGTGGGCGCGCGCGCTTTTTCCCGCGTCGCGCAGCTACCTGGCGATCTACGACGACTTCGGCCTGATGCGCGAGCGCGCCGTCTACGCCCACTGCAT
>DATMBW010000191.1:0-2789 GCA_035559095.1 Ramlibacter sp. | reverse complement strand
CGACAGCTTTGAATGCACTATCGCGCGCCTGGCTCCGGTGTGCGAGCACTGCCAGGTGCGCATCATCGGCCACGGCGTGGAGTCCAAGGGCCGCTATTTCTGCTGCGCCCACTGCGCGGAGCGTCACGGCGTCGGAGGCTTGACCGACCGCCAGTGACCGATGCCGCCGGCATGCAGCCGGCGTGCCAGGGCCGATGGCAGGTCAGCCGCCCTTGTGCGGCCGCTTGCCCGGATTCTTCTTGTTACGCGTCGCGGTGCCGCGCTCGAGGCTGACCTTTTGGCCGCCGCCCGGGCGTTGGACCTTGATGCCCTCCTGCGTTTTGGGGGCGGGGGTGCGCTTGCGGTCGGCTTCGGTAACGATCTTGTTGCCCATGTAATGCTCCAGCTTGGTTTGATGTAGGTGATGGATTAGGCCACAGCCCGGCACCGGTCCACCGTCGAGCTGCTTGAGGCGTTGTAGGCAGGCCAGGCACGGTTGAGTCGATGCGTCCGCTTACAGGCCTTACGGCCGAGCTGACCACGGCTGACCTATCATGGCACCCGAACAGGAGCACACATGAAATCGAGACTGAAAATCGCGTTGGGAACCGCCGCGTTCCTCCTGGCTTCGCAGGCGATGGCGCAAATCACATTCTACGAAGGCGAGGGCTTTCGGGGCCGCGCTTTCACCGCCGATCGGCGCATCGGCGACTTCGCACGCCACGGCTTCAACGATCGTGCCTCGTCGGTCGTTGTGGATCGGGGCCGCTGGGAAGTCTGCGAGCACAGCCGTTTCGAGGGACGTTGCGTGGTGCTGCGGCGCGGCAGTTACGATTCGTTGCGCGCGATGGGCATGGAGAACCGCATTTCCTCCGTTCGGCCGGTCGATGACCGCCGCCGTTACGACAACGAAGCCCCCGAGCCGGTGGCCGCTCCCAGCTACGAATACCGGCGCCGCCCCAGCGAGCGGGTGTTCGACGCGCCGGTGACCTCGGTGCGCGCCGTTGTGGGTCCGCCCAACCAGCGCTGCTGGGTCGAACGCCAGCAGATCAGCCAGGGCGGGCAACCCAACGTCGGCGGTGCGATCGTCGGCGGCCTGATCGGCGGCATCCTTGGGCACCAGGTCGGCAAGGGTACCGGCCGGGACGTGGCCACGGCAGGCGGCGCCGTCGCCGGCGCGGTGATCGGGGCCAACACGGGTGGCGGCAGCACCAGCGGCCCGGCGTACGCCGACGTCCAGCGTTGCGAGAACGTGGCCAGCACCACACCGGCTTATTGGGACGTGGTCTACGTGTTTCGCGGCCAGGAACACCGGGTGCAGATGACCAGTCCTCCCGGGTCGACGATCGCCGTCAACGGCAATGGTGAGCCGCGCCAGTAACCAGCTCCGGGTCCCGGGCCGCGTTCGTGCTGCCGGCTACGCGGCCGGCATGGTGTGCAGCGGGATGTCTCGTTCCGCCGCGAGCCGGTCGAGCTGCCGGCGCGTTTGCGTCAACAGGAAGGCGGCGATGGCCTGGTGCGTCGCCGGCAGGAACATCGCGCGTATGTCGGACGCGGGAGCGCCCGCGACGCCGCACAACGCGGCCGCGAAATGCGGCTCCAGCGCCGCGACGGCCACGCGGCCGTCCTGGCACGGATAAACCCGATAGCCCGCGTGCGCGCCGCCGACCGCACCGCTGCGCTGGGTCAGGCCCCAGTGGCGCGGCAGGGCCAGGTAGGCTGCCGCTTCTGACAACGCGACTTCGATGAAAACGCCCCGCGCATCGGCCTCGCCGGTGCCGGCATAGCGTTCGTTCAGGGGCCGCGCGGCCTGGAGCACGGCCTCGCTCGCCATCAGCGACCCGCCCATGTCCGCGTAAAGCGTCGGCGGCAATTCGAGCCCGGGCACCAGGGCGTTGTCGGCGAGATAGGTGAGGTCGTGGCCTGGTTCCTCCGCCCGCACGCCGGGCGCGCCGATGATCGCCACCTGGGACAGCGCGGGGTACAGGCGATGCAGCGTCTTCCAGCCAATCCCGAGCTTTTCAAGCGCGGAAGGCCGGAACGACGTGAGCAGCACGTCGGCCTTCACCAGTTCACGGTGCAGCAGTTTCTGCCCGGCCGGGGCTTTCAGGTCGGCCGTCAGGACCTTCACGCCCTCATGCAATTGCGCGTAGGCCGCGCTGTTGTACAGGCCCATCGGGTCGCCGGAAGGCGGCTCCAGCTTCACGCACGTCGCGCCCATGCGCCGGCAACGCATCAGTGCGGCGGGGCCCGGCAGGTTCAGCGCAAGGCTCAGGACGCGGGTGCCTTTGAGAACGCGCAGGGGTCGGGTCATGTCGATCGCTATGGAAGAGCTGTTGGCTCAAGACTAGCAGATCGAATCCGCGATGCCTCACGTATCAGAGCGGCAACCCCACGTAGTTCTCCGCCAGCGCCGTCGAAGCCGCCTTCGACCCCACCAGGTAGTCCAGCTCCGCCTCCTGCACTTTCTGGCCGAAGGCACCGGTTTCCGGGAGTTTGTGCATGAGCGAGGTGAACCACCAGGAGAAGCGCTCGGCCCTCCAGATGCGGCGCAGGCAGGTTTGCGAATAGTGATCGATGCCGTGGCTGCTGCGGTCGCGATAGTGCTCGATGAACGCTCTGGACAGGTACTTCACGTCGGTCGCTGCCAGGTTCAGGCCCTTGGCGCCGGTCGGCGGAACGATGTGCGCGGCGTCGCCGGCGAGGAAGAGTCGGCTGCAGCGCATCGGTTCGGCCACGAAGCTGCGCATACCCGTGACGCCTTTCTGGAAGATGCGTCCGTGGTTTGGCCGCCACCCGTCACGGGTCGC
>DATMBW010000190.1:0-3027 GCA_035559095.1 Ramlibacter sp. | reverse complement strand
CAGAACCAGGCTTTCTACGAATTCCTGGTGCCGCTGGTCAAGGGCTACAGCACCGAGATGAGCATTGAAGTGACTTCGCTGGGCCTGCAGGTGCACGGCGGCATGGGGTTCATCGAGGAAACCGGCGCGGCCCAGTACTACCGCGACGCCCGGATTCTCACCATCTACGAAGGCACGACCGCGATCCAGGCCAACGATCTGGTGGGACGCAAGACCGCGCGTGACGGTGGCCAGAGTGCCAAGGCCGTTGCCGCGCAGATCGCGAAGACCGAGGCCGAGCTGGCACGGCGCGATAGCCCCGCGGCGCGCGCGGTGCTCAAGCGGCTGGCCGCGGCGCGCCAGGCATTTGTCGAGGTCGTGGATTTCGTCGCCGGCAATACCAAGGCCTCGCCCAATGCGGTGTTCGCCGGCTCGGTGCCCTACCTCATGCTGGCGGGCAACCTCGTGGCGGGCTGGCAACTGGCCCGCTCGCTGCTGGTGGCCGAGGACCTGGCGGCAAAGGGCGAGGACGTGCCGTTCATGCAAGCCAAGATTGCCACCGCGCGGTTCTACGCAGACCACATCCTGAGCAAGGCGCCCGCCATCCGCGACGCGATCGTCGAGGGCGCGGAGAGCGTGACGGCGTTGGCGATCGAGGCGTTCTAAGAAGAATTGTCATTGCGGGCTTGACCCGCAATCCATGTTGGCGCGCCAATGTGGATCCCGGATCGAGTCCGGGATGACAGCCACAATACTGAAGGAATCAATTGATGTCCAAGCTACCCAAGGCCCTGCAGAACCTGTCCATCCCGGTGATCGGCTCGCCGCTGTTCATCATCAGCAATCCCAAGCTGGTGGTCGAGCAGTGCAAGGCCGGCATCATCGGATCGATGCCGGCGCTCAACGCACGGCCGGCTTCACAGCTGGACGAGTGGCTGCACGAGATCACCGAAACGCTGGCGGCCTACAACCGCGCCCACCCGGATGAGCCGGCCGCCCCGTTCGCGATCAACCAGATCGTGCACAAGAGCAATGACCGGCTCGAGCACGACATGGAGATGGTCGTCAAGCACAAGGTGCCGGTCATCATCACCTCGCTGGGCGCCCGCACCGACGTCAACGATGCCATCCACAGCTACGGCGGCATCGTGCTGCACGACATCATCAACAACGCGTTCGCGCGCAAGGCCGTGGAGAAGGGCGCCGACGGACTGATCGCCGTGGCGGCGGGCGCCGGCGGCCATGCCGGCATCAAGAGCCCGTTCGCCCTGATCCAGGAAATCCGCCAGTGGTTCGACGGTCCCCTCGTGCTCAGCGGCTCGATCTCCACCGGCGGTGCGGTGCTGGCGGCCCAGGCGATGGGCGCCGATCTCGCCTACATCGGGTCGGCCTTCATCGCGACGCACGAGGCGCGGGCCTCCGATGCCTACAAGCAGGCGATCGTGGAGTGCAATTCGGACGACATCGTCTATTCGAGCCTGTTTACGGGCGTCCACGGCAATTACCTCAAGCCGTCGATCCGCGCCGCCGGGCTGGACCCGGACAACCTGCCCGAGAGCGACCCCAGCAAGATGAGCTTTGGCGGCGGTGAGGGTTCAAAGGCCAAAGCCTGGAAGGAGATCTGGGGCAGTGGCCAGGGCATCGGTGCGATAACCGAGATCACCAGCGCTGCGGCGCTGGTGGCGCGCCTCAAGCGCGAATACAAGGAAGCGCAGCAACGCGTCATGCCGCGGGCCGAGTTGCTCAAGGCGGCGTGACCGGCGTAGTGAAGTGAAAGCGTCTACTGACCCGGACCGTAGGTCAGCGCGCTCGCCCGGCCCCAGAACACGCGGTACATGAAGATCGTGTAGACGATGATCGCCGGCAGCGTGATCGCGACCCCGACGAAGATGAAGATCAGCGACTTGGTGGCGCTGGCCGCCTGCCAGATCGTGAGCCGGTCGACCACGATATAGGGATAGAGGCTGTAGGCCAGGCCGATGAAGGACAGCACGAAGATCAGCACCGTGCCGGCGAAGACCACCCAGCCGTAGCCGGCGGTCACGGCCCTGGGCCTGCTCGTGACGTGGAACACGCCGTAGAACGCCACCGCGCAGGCCACCGGGATTGGCAGCAGGCCGATGAACTGCGGCATGCCAAACCAGCGGTCGTACACGGTCTGGCTCACCATCGGCGTGGCCAGCGAAATCCCCACCAGCGCCGCACCCATCGGCCAGAGAACGCTGCGAGCCCAGCCAACGGACTTGAGCTGCAGCGCGTCGCCGGTCTTCATGATCAGCCAGCCGGCGCCCAGCAACGCATACCCCGTTGGCAGGGTCAGCGCGATGCCGAGGCTGAACAGCATGGACCACAAGCCGTGGTCGAAGCCCGTCAGGTAGCTGCCGAGCATCCAGCCCTGGGCCGCGGCAGCCATCAGCGAGCCGAGGGCGAACAGCCGGTTCCACGT
Organism: Ramlibacter sp.; assembly: GCA_035559095.1. Taxonomy (GTDB): domain Bacteria; phylum Pseudomonadota; class Gammaproteobacteria; order Burkholderiales; family Burkholderiaceae_C; genus Ramlibacter. The sequence continues at coordinate 602 of DATMBW010000190.1, read as the reverse complement.
GCCTTTGCGCGCGGCGCGCGCCTTGACGCGAAAGTCGAACGACACGCCGCGCAGGATCAGGCCGATCAGCATCACCGCCACCGGCAGGTACAGCGCCGACAACACGATGCCGTGCGCCAGCGGAAACGCGATCAGCAGCACGCCGATCCCCAGCACCAGCCAGGTCTCGTTGGCATCCCAGAACGGGCCGATGCTGGACACCATGACGTCCTTTTCCTCGTCGGTGGCGAACGGCAGCAGGATGCCCACGCCCAGGTCGTAGCCGTCCAGGACCACATAGGCCAGCAGCGCCAGCCCCATGACCGCCATGAAAACCAGCGGCAGGATGTGGGTCCAGCTCCAGTCCATCGCGTTACCCATCTCAGGCCGGGCCGCCGATCGGCATCGCGGCCTTGGCGCCTTGTGGCGTGCCGGTGGCCGGTTGCGCGGGGTGGCTTGCCATGTACATCAGCACCAGCACATAAGCCGCGAGCAGGAAGGCGTAGACCACCAGGTAGGCGATGAGGGTGGAGGCCACCATGGCCGCCGGATGGGTCGCCACCAGATCGGCAATGCGCAGCAGGCCGTACACCATGAATGGCTGGCGCCCGATCTCGGTGACG
>DATMBW010000189.1:0-9029 GCA_035559095.1 Ramlibacter sp. | reverse complement strand
GCTGGTGCGGGCCATGCAACCGGACGATATGGATTGCTCCTATGTACGGCAGCCGCGTTCGCTGGGGCTGGGGCACGCGGTTCTGTGTGCCCAACCGCTGGTGGGGGATGAGCCTTTTGCCGTGCTGCTGGCGGACGACCTGATGACGGGATTGGACGGCGGCCCATCGGTACTGACACAAATGGTCGAGGTTTTCCAGGAAGTTGCGACATCTTTGTTAGCCGTGCAGGAGGTGCCGCTCGACGCTGTGCGGCGCTACGGCGTCGTTGCCGGCGAAGCGGCCGGCGAGCGGATCGTCAAGGTCAGGCAGATGGTGGAGAAGCCCGAGCCCCGGTCGGCGCCATCGCGCATGGCCGTGGCCGGGCGCTACATCCTGACGCCGGCCGTGTTCGACCACATCCGCAGCAATGGGCGTGGGGCCGGCGGTGAAATCCAGTTGACCGATGGCATCGCCAAGCTGGTGGATACCGAAGGCGTGCACGCCTATCAGTACATCGGCAAACGCTACGACTGCGGCTCCAAGGAGGGCTTCCTGGAAGCGACGGTGGAGCTGGCCCTCAAGCACCCCGAAGTGGGCTCGGGCTTCAAGGAGTACCTGAAGGGCCTGACTCTGCGGCCCTGAAAGTCATGGATGCCGGATCAAGTCCGGCATGACGCGCGGCACTCCACTAGCGGCGCCGCAGCACGTGGATGAACTCGTCGCCGACGGTCTGCTGTTCCACCAGCTCATTGCCGGTCTGCTTGGCAAAGGCCTGGAAATCCCGGACCGACCCCGCATCCGTTGCGACGACCTTGAGCAGCTGGCCTGTCTGCATGTCGTTCAATGCCTTCTTGGCCTTGAGGATGGGCAGCGGGCAATTCAGGCCACGCGTGTCGATTTCCTTGTCGATGTTCATCACTGGTTCCCGGTTCGGTTGGGCCACTTGCAGAATGCTCACTCGCGCCTGGGCGGCTCGATGAACCGCGGCTGCAAGCCGCGGCCACGCAACCAGTCGGCCAGCGCGTAGCCGGTGCCCGCCGGCCAGCACTTGACGTCGTCGTAGGCGTACAGCTTGTAGTCCACCAGTTCGGGCGACAGTTTCACTTCGCCGTCGGCCACGGCGTGGTAGGCGATGATGACCTGGTTCATGCGCTGGAAGTCGTACACGCCGATCAGGTTGAGCTCGGATGCGTCCAGGTTGGTTTCCTCCTTGATCTCACGGGCGATGCCCTCCAGCGGCGTCTCGCCGGCTTCCATGAAGCCGGTGATCAAGGCGTACATCCGATTGGGCCATGCGGCGTTGCGTGCCAGCAGCAGCCGGTCGCGGTACTGGATGACGGCGGCAAGCACCGGCGTCGGGTTGTTCCAGTGCGTCCAGCCACACGCGACGCATCGCAGCCGCTGCTTTTCGCCGCCATCCTCGAGCTGCCCGATGAATTCAAGCGGGTTCGCGCAGTTGGGACAGAACTTGTATTGATGGTTCATGTTGCCGTATTGTCATCCCGGACTCAATCTTGTCTCTTGTCATCCCGGGCCTGACCCGGGATCCATGGATTGCGGGTCAAGCCCGCAATGACAGGCCGGGTCGAGCCCGCAATGACAGGGACGGGAAAATCAGGCGGGGAACACACCTGTCGAAAGATAGCGGTCGCCGCGGTCGCAGACGACGAACACGATGGTTGCGTTCTCGACGGTCTTCGCGACCTCCTGCGCGACCCAACAGGCACCCGCGGCCGAGATGCCGCCGAAGATGCCCTCTTCACGGGCCAGCCGCCGGCACATTTCCTCGGCATCGTCCTGGCTGACATAGACGAGTTCATCCACGGTGCTGGGGTCGTAGATCTTCGGCAGGTACTCCTTGGGCCATTTCCGGATGCCCGGGATACGGGATCCTTCGCTGGGCTGCGCGCCGATGATCCTGACGGCCGGATTCTTCTGCTTCAGGAACCGCGACACGCCGGTGATGGTGCCGGTGGTTCCCATGGCGCTGACGAAATGCGTGATCCTGCCTTCGGTGTCGGCCCACAGCTCGGGCCCGGTGGCCTCGTAGTGGATGCGCGGATTGTCGGCATTGGCGAACTGGTCCAGCACGCGCCCCTTGCCCTCGCGCTGCATGTTCTCGGCCAGGTCGCGCGCGTACTCCATGCCGCCGCTCTTGGGCGTGAGCACCAGTTCCGCGCCAAATGCTTTCATCGTCTGCGCCCGCTCGACCGACAGGTCCTCGGGCATGATCAGGACCATGCGGTAGCCCCTGATCGCCGCGGCCATCGCCAGGGCGATGCCCGTGTTACCGGAGGTCGCCTCGATCAGGGTATCGCCGGGCTTGATCTCGCCGCGCTCCTGCGCGCGCTTGATCATCGACAGGGCCGGCCTGTCCTTGACCGACCCGGCCGGATTGTTGCCTTCGAGCTTGCCAAGGACCACATTGCCGCGCGGCGCGTTCTCGGCCACACCGATGCGCTGCAGCGCCACGAGCGGCGTCTTGCCGATGGCGTCCTCGATGGTGGGATAGTTCATGGCCATCACTGTGCCATAATTTCCGGCTCGCTCCTTTCGCTGCCGGAGTGGTGAAATTGGTAGACGCACGGGACTCAAAATCCCGCGGGGTAAAACCCGTGCCGGTTCGATTCCGGCCTCCGGCACCAACGCACAAGCCCACCTCGAGGTGGGCTTTTGCATTTGTGCACGGCCCGAATCTCAACCCGATTCCAAACTCCTGCGCCATGCATGAATGCCCTCAAGAAACAGCAACGACAATGCTTAGAATATTCGTGCTGCTGAGCGGCTCCCGGGCAGCGTGTCATACGCAATGCTCGCGGGAGCCACATAACGGAAGAGCGATCAATGGCGGTCAAGGTTGTCAGTAAAGTTGAAATTCCTGAGCTTGTCAGAAAACGCCATGACCAGATCATCAAGGCCGCTATCGAAACGTTCGGCAAGAAGGGCTACCACGTCGCGACCATCAGCGAGGTGGCGCAACGCGCGAAGGTCAGCGTCGGCCTGATCTACCAGTACGTGCAGGACAAGGAGGATGTCCTCTTTCTTGCGCTGGTCGAGGTGCTCGATTCATACCAGCGCGAGATTCCACTGGCGCTGCAAGGGCACACCGAAGCGATGGACCGGTTCTGCACGGCGGTGCGTGCCTACGGCCATGTGATCGACGAGCGCATCGACGCCACGGTGCTTGTGTACCGCGAAACCAAATGGCTTCGGCGCGAACGCCGCGACGTGATCAAGTCGAAGGAAACGGAAACCAACAAGCTGATCTCGGAATGCATAGAAGACTGCATCCGCGAGGGCCTGTTCCACGAAATCGACGCCGAACTCCTGACCTACCAGATCGTCATGTTCTGCCATGCCTGGGCGCTCAAGGCCTGGCAGTTCAAAGGCCGCATGACGATCGACGAATACGTCGATCGCGGCCTCAACCTCATGCTCAGCCCGCTGGTCACGGCACGCGGCAAACGGGGCTACGACCGGATGATCCAGCCGTAGCCCCGTCAAGTCAGGCGCGGCGCGTCAGTCGCCCTGGAACACAGGCGTCTGCTTGGCGACGAACGCGTGGTAGGCGCGCTCGAAATCCTTGGTCTGCATGCAGATCGCCTGAGCCTCGGCTTCGGTTTCCAGGGCTTGCTCGATGGTCTGGTTCCACTCCTGGTGCAGGCACTTCTTGGTCATGAAGTGGCCGAACGCGGGGCCGTTGGCGAGCGACAGCGCCATATCCTGGGCCTTCTTCAACAGCTGTTCCCCGGGAACGATCTCGTTGAAATAGCCCCATGAGCGGCCTTCTTCGGCAGTCATGACGCGCCCCGTATAGAGCAGTTCCGAAGCCCTGCCATGGCCGATGATGCGCGGCAGGATCGCGCAGGCGCCCATGTCGCAGCCGGCCAGGCCCACACGCACGAAGAGGAACGCGGTCTTGGTCCTTTCGGTGCCGTAGCGCAAATCGGAAGCCATGGGCAGAATCGCGCCGGCGCCGGCGCTGATGCCGTCCACCGCGGCGATGATCGGCTGCGGGCACTGGCGCATTTCCTTGACCAGGTTGCCGGTCATGCGGGTGAAGGCAAGCAGGTCGTTCATTTCCATGCCGACCAGCGGGCCGATGATGTCGTGCACATCGCCGCCGGAGCAGAAATTGCCGCCGGCGCCGGTGATCACCACGGCACGAACGTCGTCGGCGTACTGCAGCTTGTGGAAGGTATCGCGCAGTTCAGCGTAGCTCTCGAACGTGAGCGGATTCTTTCTTTCCGGGCGGTTGAGCGTGAAGGTGGCGACGCGGTCGGCGACTTCCAGCTTGAAGTGTTCCGGACGCCAGTCGGCGGCTTTGAGTTTGTACATTTGATGCTCCTATCGGGGGGTTGGTGGGTTTGACGCTCGATCAGCCGGCGAGGCACAAGCCGCCACTGACGCTCATCACCTGGCCGGTGACAAAGCTCGAACTGTCGCTGGAGAAAAACAGGATGGCGTCGGCCAGCTCGGACGGCTTGGCCAGGCGGCGCATCGGCGTGGCCCGGATGAATGCCTCCTGGTGCTTTTCCGGCACCGCCGCGAGCAAGGGCGTATCGGTGGGTCCCGGGCAAACGCAGTTGACGTTGATCTTGTAGCGTGCGACTTCGCGCGCGAGCGATTTCGTGAAAGCGATGGCGCCGCCCTTGGCGCCCGAGTAAACCGTCTCGCCGGTGCTTCCCACCCGGCCCGCATCGCTGGCAACGGTGACGATTTTTCCGCCCTGGTTGCGTTCGATCATGGGGCCCAGGAATGCATGGGTCACGGCAATCGGGCCCATCAGGTTGATGTCGATCACCTTGCGCCAGAAATCCGGCGTGTTTTCAAGGAAAGGCTGGATCTTGCCCCAGCCGGCGACGTTCACCACGATATCCACGTGGCCCGCCTTGGCAAGGGCCTGATCGCGAAACGATGCGATCGAATCGAGGCTGGTCACGTCGAGCGGGAGGTACTCGCAGCTTCCGCCCTGTTCCCGGATCTCCGCGGCGGCCGCCTTGCCGCCTTCCTCGCTGATGTCCCCGATGAGGACATGGGCCCCTGCGAGGGCCAGCGTCGTGGCGGTCGCCCGCCCGATGCCCGAGGCCCCGCCCGTAACGACTGCCGCCTTGTCTTTCAGTTGCATGATGGATCCAAACTAGTGTTGAAAATGACGATGACTGAATGATCATTCATTCGCTTGGCTTTGTCAATATTGGCCTTTCCCAGGCCGGGGATACGAAACGCCGTCGTTCTTCCGGCCGGCGCTGCACCACCGCCACGTGCTCGAGCACATCTCCTCGATGCCCCGGTTGGCGCGCCAGCCCAGTGTGGACAAAGCCCTGGCCGGGTCGGCATAGCAACTGGCCACGTCGCCCGGCCGCCGTGGTTTGATCTCGTGCGCAATTGGGTGTCCACACGCCTGCTCGAAGGCCCTTAGCATTTCCAGCACGCTGTAGCCGCGGCCGGTTCCCAGGTTGACCGCGTGCCAGCCCGCCTCACGCTGCAGCAGCGACAATGCCGCGGCGTGGCCCTCGGCCAGGTCCATCACGTGGATGTAATCGCGCACGCCCGTGCCGTCCGGCGTGGGGTAGTCGCTGCCGAACACCCCCAGCGAATCGAGTTCGCCCATCGCCACCTTGGCGATGTAGGGCATCAGGTTGTTGGGAATTCCATTCGGGTCCTCGCCGATCAACCCGGACGGATGCGCGCCCGCCGGATTGAAGTAGCGCAGGCATACGGCCCGCCAGGCGGGATTGGCGCGGCAGACGTCGGCCAGCATTTCCTCGATGTGCAGCTTGGTGCGGCCGTAGGGATTGGCGGCCGATGTCGGATGGGCTTCGTCCAGCGGCAGGCGCTTCGGCTCGCCATACACCGTGGCGCTGGAACTGAAAACAATGGATGAGACGCCCGCGTCCTGCATCGCCTGCAACAAGGCCAGCGAGCCGCCCACGTTGTTGTCGAAATACTCGAGCGGTTTTTCCACCGACTCGCCCACGGCTTTGAGGCCCGCGAAGTGGACGACCGCCGTGCAGCCGTGCGCGCGGAGTACCTCAGCCACACGCCGGCGGTCGCGCACGTCCGCTTCGTGGAAGGCCAGCCTGCGGCCGGTGATCTGCCGCAGCCGCTCGACGACGTCCTGGCGGCTGTTGCTCAAATTGTCGAGCAGCACCACTTCATGCCCGGCCTGAACCAGCGCCGTTGCCGTGTGACTGCCGATATAACCCGTGCCCCCGGTCAGAAGTATCGCCATATGTATATGTATTCCCCCAGGGACATTATCGGATGAGGAGACAATGGCGCCGCGCCCGGAACGCGCCTCTTGCCTTGCTGTCAACGTGCCCGCATCTTGTGTGGGGATTCATTCGAGAGCATTCTTGCCGAATGACATCCGCTTCAAGGCAAGGAGCTGACATGCGTGCGCAAGTCTTTGTTTCCGGCTCTTGGTTTCGGCTGGTAGTAGCCGGTCTGGCGATGGTGTGGTGCGGCGCTTTCGGCGCAACGGAAACTGCGCCCGCCGTGCAGTCGGCGATCGAGGCAATGACCCGGGCCCATGCCGCGGTAGTCGGAGTGCAGGTGACCGCTGCCGAAGGCGCCCGATCGGCGGAGACGCTGGGCCAGAGGCGCGCCGGCTCGGGCGTGGTCATCGGCGCGAACGGCCTGATCCTCACCATCGGCTACCTGATGCTCGAGGCCGACACCATCCAGATCATCACCCAGGACAAACGCGTCCTTCCCGCCGCGGCCGTCGCTTACGACGTGGCCACGGGCTTCGGCCTGATCAGGGCGCTGCTGCCACTCAAGGGCATCAGCCCGGTCAGCCTGGGCAGCCACCAGGACCTGAGCATCGGCGAGCCCCTGATGGCCACCAGTGGAGGCGACGACGCCGAGGTGGGCATCACACAGCTGGTGAGCAAACGCCCGTTTTCCGGGTACTGGGAATATCACATCGAAACGGCGCTGTTCACCAGCCCGCCGATGGCCAACCACAGCGGCGCCTCGCTGTTCAATCAGCGCGGCGAGCTCCTGGGCATCGGCAGTCTGCTCGTGGCCGATGCGATCGGGGCTAGCCCGCGCGTGGCCGGCAACATGTTCGTGCCGGTGGACCTGCTCAAACCGATCCTGCCGGAGATGCAGCGCACCGGCAGCAGCAAGCAGAGCCGCCGTCCCTGGCTCGGTGTGACGTCGAGCGAACAGGATGGACGGGTCCAGGTGGTGCGCGTCAGCGCCGGCAGCCCGGCCGAAGCCGGCGGTATACAGCGCGGCGACGTGGTACTGGCCGTGGACGGCGTGCGGGTCGCGACGCTCGAAGAGTTTTACAAGCGCGTCTGGGCGCATGCCAATCCGGACGACGAGATCAAGCTCACCGTGATGCAAGGAACCGAGACGAAAGTGCTCACCTTGAAGGGCGTTGATCGCCGGGTGACCTTGGTAAAGCCGGCAGGAATCTGAAAATCTTTGCCTCGAGGCGAAAAAATCACCTTGGCGCTGCACCAGGTATGCTGTCGAGTGGGTGACAAAATGTAATAGACCGACTACTATGAAGTCGGAGCTTGCTATCAAAAAGACCTGCTCCCCAGGGAATAACAAGGTAAGTCACGAGGAAGTCACATGGACCACGCAGAGCACTCGGACTCCGCTCCTGCCGCGCTAGCGAGGGCTTTGGACCGCTACACCCAGTGGCTGGATTACCACATCGGCTTACAAATCGACGAGGCCGATAGCGGCGGCTCGGGCGCCAGCCTGCTTCACGCCGTGGTGGAAATCCGCCGCCACCACTGCCCCGGAGCCAACCAGCTCATGACCGATTTGCTGTTGGGCCACACCAAGCTGTCCGCATTGCTGTTCGACCACGAGCTCAAGCTCGTCCGGGGTCAAGCCACCGAAAGCCTGGTGATGTCGATGGACTTCATGAACCTGGTCGAAGCGCAAAAAACCACGGTGCAATTCATGCGCACCGCATGTGTCACGCAGCGTGGAATGTGCATCCACACCGTTTCGTCCGTCAAGAACCCGGCCTCCCAGATCATTGTTCGGGCGTCATCGCTCAGTGAGCCGGGGCACCCTCTCGCCTGAACACGGCGGAGTCGCCCCCTAGCGTCGTCGTCAAAGCCGCGGCTTGCTCGCGGATCACGGTTTTCATGGCCGCGATTGCCGGGTCGGCAAAACGGGACTCGGGGCCCGACAGCACCAGCGTGCCGGCCAGCGCGTGATCGACACCGAACACCGGGCAAATCACCGCGCCGGCGCCGGCCACCCGTTTGCTTTGCTTGGCCACCACCACCAGCTCGCGCCGCACGGCTTCATGCTGCGACCCTCGCGCGCCCAGGAAGGCGGACAGCACGCGTGAACCGGCGCTGCTGTCGACCGGGAAAGTGTCGCCCTCCGCCACTCCGGCATCGCGGATGGGCCGCGGAGACTCGATCCGGTACAAGCAGGTGTCGCGGTCGCCGTCGCGAACGTAGAACGAGGCTGTTTCGCCGCTGCGAGCCACCAGTTCGCGCAGCACCGGCACGACCAGGTCGCCCAGCCGGAAAGACTGCTGGTAACGGCGGCCCAGCTGGAACACTGCCGGCCCGAGCCGATAGCGGCCGTCGTCGAGGCGCTGCAGAAAACCCAGCCGCAGCAACGACGCGCACAGGCGCAGGATGGTGCTCTTGTACAGGCCGGTCGCGCCCGCGAGTTCGGCCAGCGACAAGGTGCCGGCGCCCAAGCTGAACGCATCGAGGATGGAAAGGCCCCGTTCCAGCGCGGCCACGCCGGCCTCGGCCGGCGCCGCAACCTGCGCCGCGCGAGCAGCGGGCGCTGCCTGTGAGGGCAAGGCTTTCCTGGGACGGCCTGGCGACTGCGCCGGCGGTGTCGGCTTTTTTTTCATCGTGGTTTTCCCGAAGAGCACGGCTGCGCGCTTGACTTGCGCAGCATCAGCGGATACCTTTATAGCACAAATTCAGAATGGCGTTCTGGCCAGTAGAACGCCACAAAAAAGCACCGAGACACCTTCGCCTTTCCCTTTCACTCTTTCCGCTTCCGGAGCACCTCCATGACCAAACCCTCGGGCCCCGACGCC
>DATMBW010000188.1:0-2179 GCA_035559095.1 Ramlibacter sp. | reverse complement strand
TCGATCACTTTCTGCACCGCCAGCGCGGCGGCGCACGCCACCGGATGCCCCAGATACGTGTGGCCGTGCTGGAAAAAGCCCGAGCCCTGCGACATCGCATCCACGATTTTCTGTTGGGCCAGCACCGCGCCGATCGGCTGGTAGCCGCCGCCCAGGCCCTTGGCGATCACCAGCAGGTCCGGCACCACGCCTTCCTGCTCGCAGGCGTGCAGGCTGCCGGTCCGTCCCATGCCGCACATGACTTCGTCCAGGATCAACAGCACCCCGTGGCGGTCGCAGACCTGGCGCACCGTCTGGAAATAGCCGGGCACCGGCGTCAACACGCCCGCTGTGGCGCCGCCGACCGTCTCGGCAAGGAAGGCGATGACCTTGCCGCTGCCCAGCCGCTCGATCGCTGCGTCGAGCTCTTGCGCGAGGCGCAGGCCATATTGCTCAGGCGTTTCCTGCCGCCGCTGCTCGCGATACGGATAGCAGGGCGAGACATGCGTGGCGGGAATCAGGATCGGAGCGAAGGGCTCGCGCCGCCATTGGTTGCCGCCGACCGACAAGGCGCCCAGCGTATTGCCGTGGTAACTCTGGCGGCGCGCGATGAAATGGCTGCGCTGCGGCTGGCCGGTCTCCACGAAATACTGCCGGGCCATCTTCATCGCCGCCTCCACCCCCTCCGACCCGCCGCTGACGAAATAGGCGTGGCTTATGCCCTCGGGAGCACGCGCAGTCAAATGTTGCGCCAGCTCCTCGGCCACCCCGGTCGTGAAAAAGCTGGTGTGCGCATATGCCAGCTGGTCAATTTGCGCATGCATCGCCGCCAGCACGTCCGGGTGGCCATGGCCCAGGCAGGACACGGCCGCACCGCCCGAAGCGTCGAGGTATTGCCTGCCGGCGCCGTCGGTGAGCCAGATCCCGTGTCCGCCGACCGCAACCGGCGGTGTCTGGTGCAGGTGACGATGGAAGACGCGGGTGTCGCTCATGGTGCGGATGCTTGGCCCGCCACAGTTTAAGCCCTTGCCGTCACAACGATTCCGGCGGCGGATGCTTGGGGCCGCGGCGTGCGCTTGCCCCCAATTGCTTTCAGCGGGTGGACCTGTTCCGCTGCCTGGCACGGCGCACCTGCCGGCTCTCGTTCCTGGCGGCCTCTTCCGCGGCCCGCCGGGCCCGGCGCTTCTTCATCCAGTTGGCCAACAAGCGGGCGATCGCGAATGCCACGATGAAGCTGAAGAGAGCGAAGAGCAGGCTGGCAAGGCTGGGCGTCATGGAATTGCTGGTGGTGCCGCGACGTGCGCGCAACACGCTCAAGCATAGTCCCCCGCGATGGTGTCGCCCCCGGAGCTTGCACAGGCAGTGGCCAACTTGCGCCCGGCCTCCGGGCGGTTGCTATCGTGGGGCGCCCCGGCCACGCCGGCGTCAGTACATCCCGCGGGGCCGCACCGCCGGAACCGCCAGCTCGCGGCCGACGACGGCGCGTGCAAAGAGATAGTTGTTGCGCGCGCGTTCGCTCAGCTGGTCCAGCTCCACGTGTCCTTTGGGATCGCATGGAAACGCATAGCCCCGCCCGCTGTCGAACAACGACTGGAAGCGCAGTTCATATTGCGTCAGCGTGGAATCGATCATTTCGAGGCTCCGGAATGCGGTGGGGATGTGTGGTGATCTTGGACGATCCCGGCCGCACCCGGCATCGGAGCATGCCGAATCAAGCCCTCGGCGCCGTCCGATTTCTGGGGCTCCAACACTGCCGAGCAAGCGTAGGAATCCTCCGAGCGGCGCGCCAGTTCCTGATGTTTCGCGGGCGCCCGCCCAGGTCCCGCGCGCCAGCCCGAACGTTGCTGTTGCGCCAAGACACGAGCCGTACCACTTTTGCTTGATGTCCATCAAGAGCGCGTGTCCTTGCGGTCGTTCTAATGAAGCCATGCTGGATTTCGACAAAGCATTGTCTGGATGGGAGGCTGCACAGAGCGCCTGGGCTCGCTCGGAGCTCGCGTTCAGCCGCGCCGTCTACCTCTACCTGGTGATGCTCGGTCCCGCGCCGTCGAGTACTGTGGTCGACGCGGTCACGAACAGCCGCTTGTCGGCCGAGGCAGCGTTTGCCCAGCTTTGTGCGGCGCTGCGGCAAGCTCGCCAGACTGTTCCCTTGCTGTGACAACGGCGCTCGGTTAGCCGTCCCTCCTGTTCCCTTGGCGGC
>DATMBW010000187.1:0-7786 GCA_035559095.1 Ramlibacter sp. | reverse complement strand
CGAGTCAAGCGCATCGTCAAGCTGATGAGCCTGGTGAACTCCACCGGCGACTTCACCGAGCACCATCTGGTGACCAATGGCGCCAGTGAGCTGCTGGGCCAGGTGTTCGGCGACAAGGGCGCCCACGCCCGCAGCGCCTTCGGCGTCGCGCAAATTCCAACCGGGGCTTGTGTCGAGATCGAGATGATCGCGGAAGTCTGAATACCCAACACCCGGACGCATTTCTCTCAGCCGGTGTACTGCTCCCGCAGCTGCCGCTTCAGAACCTTCCCGATATCGCTGCGCGGCAGCTCGTCCATGTAGCGCACATCCGCCAGCCGCTGCGTCTTGCCCAGTTGCGCGTTGGCCCAGCTTCTCAATTCATCCGGCCCGGGCGCGTCCGCGCGCGGCACCACGAAAGCCACCGGCGTTTCGCCCCACTCCCGCGACGGGACACCGACCACGGCTGCGTCGGCGACGCCGGCGTGCTTGCGCAGCACCGCTTCCAGGTCGCTGGGGTAGATGTTGAAGCCGCCGGAAATGACCATGTCCTTGCGCCGGTCCATCAGCGTGAGGAAACCCTCGGCATCGAAGCGGCCGACGTCGCCGGTGCGGATGTAGCGGTTGCCCTCGCCGTCGTACCATTCGGCGTCGCGCGTCTGCTGCGGCCGGTTGTGGTAGCACGTCATCATCGAGCCCGACCGCCCCACCACCTCGCCCACTTCGCCGGCCGGCAACTCCCGCCCCTGCTCGTCGATCACCCGCATGTCGTGGCCTTCGGCCGGCTTGCCCACGGTGTCCAGTTTGTGCGGGAAGTTGTGCGCTTCGAGGATGCACGAGCCGCCGCCCTCGGTCATGCCGAAGAACTCGACCAGCCCGCCCGGCCAGCGCTTGAGGATGTCGGCCTTGAGCTGCGCATGGAACGGGGCGCTGGTGCAGAACTTCATCTGGAAGTACGAGAGGTCGTAGCGGCCGAATTCGGGCAGCGCCATGATCCGCTGGTACTGCACCGGAACCAGCATCGTGTGCGTGACTCTGTGCTTTTGCGCCAGCGCGAGCCACGTGGCGGCGTCGAACCTGGGCGGTGCCAGCACCACGCAGCCGCCCCCGGCGATTGCCGGAAAGAAACTCACCAGCGTCGTGTTGGAGCACAGCGAGGTGGCGATCAGCGTCACCGCGTCCGGTCCGTAGCCGTAGTTCCCGGACCGCGCCACATGCGCCCAGCGCATGGCATGCGGCTGGACGATGCCCTTGGGCGTGCCGGTGGTGCCCGATGAATAGATGATGTTGAACGGCCACTGCGGCTGGGCCCGGGCGTGGCGCGGGCGCGCTCCTTGCGGCGCCAGCCAGCGCTCCAGTGCCGGCGTCCCGCTGCCGTCCAGGAAGATACGCTGCGCCGCCGTGTCGAATGCCGGGGCCGCGCCGTCGACGAAGAAATGCGAGGCGCCGCTGTCGGCGACCATGTCCGCCAGTTGCGCCGGCAACGACCCCGTGGGCAGGGGAGCCACCGCGACGCCCGCGCGCAGTGCGCCGATGAACACGGCCACGTATTCGAGTGAATTGGCCGAGCAGATGGCGATGCTGCTTTGGCCCGGCCGCGCCGCGTCGCGCTGCAGGGAGGCCGCCACGCGGTCGGCCATGGCATCGAGCTGCGCCCAGGTGACGCTGCGCTCGCCCTGGATCAGCACGGTCTGCGCCGGGCGCGCGAGCGCGTGCTCGCGCACGAGGTCGGCAATCGCCTGGAAAGGCAATGGTTCGGTCGCCACTGATTTACTCCACTCGTTCGATTGATGTTGGCTTGAAACCGAGGTCCGCCATCTTGCCCTTGCGACCGCGCCCCGCCTGGGCGTTGTTCAACGTGCGGATCTCGAGCGTTTCTTCGCGCTCCTTGCCGCCGCGGCCCACGCCCGAAATCTTCACGCTGCGCGTGTAGGCCGCCGCGCCGGCCAGCGTGTCCTTCGCGTCGAGGTCGATCAGCATCAGGCCGCGCCCGCCATTGGCCATGGGCTTGAGCTCGCCGATCTCGAACGTCAGGATCCGCCCGCCGGTCGAAGCACATGCCACGTGGGTGGCAGTCGCCTGCGGCGGCACGTTGGCGGGCGAGGGACGGCACACTGTCTCGCCAGTGCCGCAGCTGATGAAGGCCTTGCCGGCCCGCAGGCGCGACATCATGTTCTCCACCGTGGCCAGGAAGCCGTAGCCGCCCGAGCCGCTCAGCAACAGCCACGCCGCGGGCGCACCGGCGAAATAGTGCAGCAGGTGCGTGCCGGGCTCGAGTTCGACCAGCGTCGTCACCGGCTGGCCATCGCCGCGCGCACCGGGCAGCATGGTCACCGGGACGGTGTACACGCGGCCGTTGCTCCCGAATGCCAATAGTGTGTCCACCGTGCGGCACTCGAACGTCGCGTACAGCCCGTCGCCGGCCTTGAAGGCAAAGCTCGCCGCCTCGTGGCCATGGCCTTGCCGCGCTCGCACCCAGCCCCTTTGCGAAACCACCACCGTGACCGGCTCGTCGATGACCCGGATCTCGGCGACGGCCTTGCGCTCGGCCTGGATCAGCGTGCGGCGCGCGTCGGCGAACTGCCTTGCGTCCTGCTCGATCTCCTTGACCATCAGCCGGCGCAGGGCCGCGGGACTGCCCAGGATTTCGTCGAGCTTCTTCTTGTCCTCGCGCAGCTCCTTGAGTTCCTGCTCGATCCGGATCGCCTCCAGCCGCGCCAGCTGGCGCAAGCGGATTTCCAGGATGTCCTCGGCCTGCCGGTCGCTCAGCTTGAAGCGCTCGATCAGCGCGGCCTTCGGCTCGTCGCTCGCGCGGATGATCGCGATCACCTCATCGATGTTGAGCAGCACCAGCTGCCGGCCCTCCAGGATGTGGATGCGGTCCAGCACCTTGCCCAGGCGGTGCCGCGAACGCCGTTCGATCGTGGCCTGGCGGAATTCGATCCATTCCGACAGCATCTGCCGCAGCGACTTCTGCACCGGCCTGCCGTCCAGGCCGACCATGGTGAGGTTGACCGGCGACGAGGTTTCCAGGCTGGTGTGGGCCAGCAGGGTGGTGATCAGCTCGCCCTGCTCGATGCGGCTGGTCCTGGGCTCGAACACCAGGCGCACCGCCGATTCCTTGCTCGATTCATCGCGCACCGTGTCCAGTACCGCGAGCACGGTCTGCTTGAGCTGCACCTGGTCCTGGCTCACGGCCTTCTTGCCGGCCTTGACCTTGGGGTTGGTCAGTTCCTCGATTTCCTCCAGCACCCTTTGCGCACTGACCCCCGGCGGCAGCTCGGTGACGACCAGCTGCCACTGGCCGCGCGCCAGCTCCTCGATCTTCCAGCGGGCGCGCACCTTGAGGGAACCGCGGCCGGTGCGGTAGGCCTCCGCGATGTCCGCGGCCGGGCTGATGATCTGCCCGCCGCCCGGATAGTCCGGGCCCGGCACCAGTGCAAACAGTTCTTCGTCGGCGAGCTTGGGCGTCTTGATGAGCGCGACGCAGGCATCGGCGATCTCGCGCAGGTTGTGGCTGGGAATTTCCGTGGCCAGGCCGACGGCGATGCCGCTCGCGCCATTGAGCAAGGTGAACGGCAGGCGCGCGGGCAACTGCTGCGGCTCCTGCGTGCTGCCGTCGTAGTTGGGGATGAAGGCGACCGTGCCTTCGTCGATTTCATCGAGCAGCAGGGTGGTGATCCGCGCCAGCCGCGCCTCGGTGTAACGCATCGCCGCGGCGCCGTCGCCGTCGCGGCTGCCGAAGTTGCCGTGGCCGTCGATCAGCGGATAGCGCTGCGAAAAGTCCTGCGCCATGCGTACCAGCGCGTCGTACGCCGCCTGGTCGCCGTGCGGGTGGAAGCGCCCCAGCACGTCGCCCACGACGCGCGCGCTCTTGACCGGACGCGCACCGGAGGCGCCCGAGAAGCCCAGGCCCATGCGCGACATCGAATAGAGAATGCGGCGCTGGACGGGCTTCTGTCCATCGCACAGGTGGGGCAGCGCGCGGCCCTTGACCACGCTGAGCGCGTATTCCAGGTAGGCGCGCTGCGCGTAGGTGGCCAGGTCGAGGTCGGCATCGTCGCCGCCGCCGTTGTCGAGGGGAATGAGTTCTTGCTCCATGGGTCAGGCAGAAAAGGAATCTGGGAAATCAGGCCAGCAGTTCGTCGGCCGGCAGCGCGATGATGCGGCGCTCGGAAGGCGCGGCCACTTGCGCGTCCAGCCGTGCCGCCATGCGTTGTAGCAGGACTTTGGCCGGCACGTCGCTGACGGGCACTGCGGCCAGCACGATGCGAAACTGCAGGAACTCGGTGGGCGCGGCGGGCAAAGGCTCTTTCAGGCCCGCCACCAGGATGCGGCTGGCGATGTTGGCCGAGCCTTCGGCCAGCGACATTCCCTCGGCCAGGACACCGATGCGGGTGTGCGAAAGGCGGGCCGCCACGTCGCCGTCGCGCAAGGCCTGGCGGATGCGGTTGGCCGCGACCAGGAGGGCCGACTCCGCCACCTCGGGCCCGAATTCGGCCGAAAGTTGCGGCAGGTTTTCGATGTGCACCAGCAGCAGGATGCTCGGATGGCCATAGCGCGCGATCAGGCTGCGCACCGCGCGGACGCGGTCGTAAAAGATCAGCGGCGTGGACAGGCCCGTGAGCGGGTCGACCGTGTTGCGTGCGTCCATCCGCAATCGAGTTTCGCTGAAGATGCGGCTGCGCCAGGCGGTGGCCAGGAAGATCGCGGCCGCGGCCGCGCTCAGCAGTCCGGCCAGCGGCAATGCCGGATCCGGGTCGGGGTCCAGCGACCGCCAGCCCAGCCAGCCGGCGCCCGCCGCCAGCGCCAATTGGCCGGGCACCAGCCAGCGGGCCCAAGGCTGGCTTTGCGGCCAGGTCCGCAACGTGATCACCAGCACGATCGCGGTCCACGCCGCCAGTCCGGGCAGCAGCAGGTGCCAGCGGTCCACGAACCCTGCCAGTGCCAGGGCGGGCAGCAGGATGACGCTGATGCCGACCAGCCAGCGCCGCGGCTGGCGCAAGGCGCCGGCATGGCTGATGAGGTCGCGCAATTGCATCCCCTCCACCGCCAGTACCAGCAGCACCAGTGCTTCGGCCAGGAACGGCTGCCCGCCCACCAGGGTTTGCACGGCCAGCACGCCCGTCATCGTGGCCGCCGCGTGCAGCAACAACGCCCGGTCGCGGTAGGTGTTGGCGACGATCACGCTGAAGCACACCACCAGCAGCTGCGCGCCGGCGAACGCGCCCAGCGCCACCAGCTCGTCGGGATGGGGCGGGAAATGCGTCATCGCGCGGCCTTCGCGGCGAAAGCGGCCCCGCGGCTCATGCACCGGACCCCTGTGGCACAGAACGGCTGGGTACTGCGCGGTGCGGACCGGCAGCTTCAGTCACGTTCGGTTCGAAATTCGCTTTGGGTGGCCGACGCGAGGGTCGAGGCCGTCGAGGGCTGCGACGGCCGCGAAGGTTGCGACGGCTGTGACGGAAGATTCGCCGAGCCGCCCATCGTCATGGCCGGGGCATACACGTCGGCCGGCGGCGTGCCGGGCAGCTCGACGCGCACCCGGCCGGTCAGGCGGCCGCCCTTGAGTGGGTTCATCGCGGGCGGCTTGAGCATGCCGTAGAGCTGCATCACCGTTTTCACGTAGTTCTGCGTTTCGCGGAAATTCGGCACCTTGTTGCCCGCGCGCTGCACCGCGCCTTCGCCCGCGTTGTAAGCGGCCAATGCCAGATCCAGCCGTCCCGGGAAAAGATCGATCAGGTAGCGCAGGTAACGCACGCCGGTCTTGATGTTGGTCCTGGGATCGGTGAGCTTCTTCTCCAGGGGCGTCTTCTTGTCGCCGGTCACGCCGTAGCGCTGGGCCGTCGCCGGCATGACCTGCATCAGGCCGACGGCGCCCTTGGGCGATACCGCGCGGGGATCGAACCCGGACTCGGTCGCGATGAGCGCCTTCAACAGTTCGTAGTCGACATCCTGGGCCCTCGATGCCTCGCGCAAGTGGTGCTTGACCAGTCTGAAGCTGGGCGATACCTCGAAGAAGGCGATGAGTTTGTGCGGCGTCGCCGGCACGGCCACCGGCCGCGGCGTGCCCAGCCCGAGCGAAGTGTCGAAGCTTTCGCCGCCCCGGAAGAACAACTCGTAGCGCTCGTCCATCTTCTCGGATGCGAAGTGGGCAACTCCCTTGTCGTCGATAAAACCCCAGACTTCGGCGCGCGCCGCGGGCAGCAGCCCCGCCAGCAGCAACGCCGCCAGCGCGGCCCTGAACCCGGTGCGGCTCATTCGCGCAGCTCCAGTCCCAGGCTGCGCCGGCCGGTGAATTCGGGCCGCAGCATGGACATCACGATCAGCGAGTCGAATCCCCCGTCGCTCTTGACCGCATCGCGCAATTCGCCCTCCACGACGAAGCCCTCGCTGTCGTACAGGGCCTTGGCGCGCGTGTTGCGGGCCTTCACGTCCAGCCAGAAGCGGTGCGCGTCCAGGTCGCGGAAGGCCACCCTCTTGGCCACGCGCAGCGCCGCGCGCCCGAAGCCGGAGCCCTTGGCCTGGATCACCATGCGTTTGAGCTCGAGCGACTGGTGGGGGCTGCGGCAACCGATGAGGATCAAAAAGCCCACCGCGTCGAGGTCGTCCCCGCCTTCGACGATGAAATGCCGGAAATCGGGAAAGCGGATCGCCGCTTCGTGCTGCGTGCGTTCCCAGGGCGTGATGAACGCCAGATTGTCCTGGTCCTGTTCCAGCGAGAGTACGTACTCCAGGTCGCTGGTCATCGTCGGGCGCAACCGCACGCGCACCGTCGTGCGGTCGGGCTTGCTGGCGGCGAAGTTGGCGGCGGTCATGCGCAACGTTATACGTCGATTTCAACGGCGTCGCCGTGAAGTTCCATCAGCTCGCGGCGGGCGGCGGCTTCGCCCTTGCCCATCAGTTTGGTGATGAGGCTTTCGGTCTGCGGAAAGTCCAGTCTGCCCAGCTGGACCGGCAGCAGGCGGCGGGTGTCGGGATTGAGTGTGGTTTCCCATAATTGTTCCGCGCTCATCTCCCCCAGGCCCTTGAAGCGGCTGATGCTCCAGGCCCCTTCACGCACGCCTTCCTTGCGCAACTTGTCCAGGATAGCGGTCAGTTCGCCGGCGTCGAGTGCATAGGTCTTGGAAGCGGGCTTCTTGCCACGGGCCGGCGCGTCCACACGGAACAGCGGCGGCCGCGCCACGAAGACATGGCCGGCATCGATCAGCTTCGGGAAGTGGCGGAAGAACAAGGTCAGCAGCAGCACCTGGATGTGCGATCCGTCCACGTCGGCGTCCGACAGGATGCAGATCTTGCCGTAGCGCAGCCCCGCCAATACGTCCCCCCCGCGCTCGGTCTGGCCGCTGCCCCCCGAGGAGGCGCTCGCGGCTTGGGACGGCCCGGCGCCGCCCAGTCCAGGCGCGTCTTCCGGGCCGTGCGGGTCCACCCCGATGGCCACCGCGATGTCGTGGATTTCGGTATTGGCGAACAGGCGGTCGCGATCGACCTCCCAGGTGTTGAGCACCTTGCCGCGCAGGGGAAGGATGGCCTGGCATTCCTTGTCGCGGCCCATCTTCGCGCTGCCGCCGGCCGAATCGCCCTCGACCAGGAACAGCTCGGATTTGGCGGGATCGCGCTCCTGGCAGTCAGCGAGCTTGCCAGGGAGGGAGGAGATGTCGAGCGCGCCCTTGCGCCGCGTGAGCTCGCGCGCCTTCCTCGCCGCCTCGCGCGCCTGGGCGGCCTCGACGATCTTGCCGACCACGATCTTCGCTTCGGCGGGGTTCTCCTCGAACCATTCGGCGAGCTTCTTGCCCACCAGCCCCTC
>DATMBW010000186.1:0-6922 GCA_035559095.1 Ramlibacter sp. | reverse complement strand
CTGCTCGTCCTGTCGGCGGTTGAAGTCGCCCTGGCCCGGCTCGAAGTCCCGGGGGGTGCCCTCTTCGACTTGCGTGGCTGGCTGGCCCCTTGGTGGGCCACAGCGGCGCTCGTGCTGCTCGCCTGGTGGGCCTTGCCGGCGCGCGAGCCGCTCGAGCATGCCCGGCCGGCGGGGTTGGCGGCCTGGTTCGTGCTCTGGATGTGCGCGGTGGTGCCGGCCAACACGGCGGCGCAGCTGCTGGGGATCGCACAGGCCCATGATGCGTTGCCCCCGCAGCTGGAGGCCTCAGCCTGGGCAAGCTGGGGACTTTACCTGCTGCTGTGGGGCTGGACCGTGGGGGCCGTGCTGCGGCTGACCGCGCATTTCGGCGCCAATGGCCTGCGGCTGGGCGTGCTCGCGCTGGGCATGATGGCGGTGTTCGGCGTGGCGGCGGTAGAGTTCCAGGATCGGCCCTGGCAGGCCGAGCCGCCTGCCAGCGCGCGCAGCTCGCGCCTTGAGCTGACCCAGGAGGTGTTCGAAGCCCAGCAGGCGCTCTGGCAGCAAACCACGGCGCGCATCGCACCCGAGCGTGCCGGTGTGGTCGATGTGTACGCACTGATCTTTTCGCCGTATGCCGCGGAGGACGTGTTCCTGCGCGAAAGCAGGATGGTCGCCGCGGTGCTGGCCGAGCGCTTCGACGCCGGCGGCCGCGTGATCCAGTTGGCCAATCATCCGTCCACAGCGCAGACCCTGCCCTGGGCGACGCGGTTGAACCTGGAGCGGGCCATCGGGGCCCTGGCAGCGCGGATGGACCGCGAGCATGACGTTCTGGTGGTGTACCTCACCTCGCATGGAGCGGGGGACTTCAAGCTGGCGGCGGCCCACGAGCCCTTGAAGGTGGAGCCGGTCGGCCCCGGCGATCTGCGCCGCATGCTCGACCAGGCCGGGATACGCAACCGGGTCGTGGCCGTGTCGGCCTGCTACGCGGGCGGCTGGATCGATCCGCTGGCGAGCGACACCACGCTGGTCATGACCGCCGCCGATGCGGCTCACACGTCCTACGGCTGCGGGCGGCGCTCCGAGCTGACCTTCTTCGGCCGGGCCGTATTCGATGAACAGTTGCGCCGGACCCGCTCCTTCGAAGAGGCTTTCGCCGCGGCGGTGCCGCTGATACGGCGGCGCGAGATCGAAGCGGGCAAGAACGACGGCTTTTCCAATCCGCAGATCAGCGTGGGCGCGAAGATCCGCCCGGTGCTGCGGGAGCTGGAGCGGCGGCTGGACCGCCCGCAGATGACGAATGACAAATGACCGCGCCTGCGCCGGCGTGTGACGAATGACCCGGCTTTGGTCATTCGCCATTCATCTAATTGCGGGCTGAGAATTGTTGGATAGGGTTTCGCCGATGATCCCGAACTCTTCCTGGCGGCTGGGCTGGCGCACCCTCTGGCGCGACCTGCGCGCCGGCGAATTGCGCCTGCTGATGGTGGCCGTCACGCTGGCGGTGGCCGCGCTCACGGCCGTGGGGTTCTTCGCCGACCGCCTCAAGGGTGGGTTGACGCGTGACGCGCGCCAGCTGCTCGGCGGAGACGCCGTGATCGCCAGCGACAACCCCACGCCGCGAGCCTTCATCGAGAAAGCCCGCGCGCTCGGCCTTCAGTCCATCACCACGCTGGGTTTCCCGACCATGGCGCGCGCGCCGGACGCGCGGGGCGGCGCCAGCCGGCTGGTCGCGCTCAAGGCGGTGCCGCCCGGCTATCCGCTGCGCGGCAATCTCAAGGTGGCCTCGCAACCCGACGCGCCTGCGGCCGACACGCGCGACATTCCCGCCGTGGGCCAGGCCTGGGTGGACGCACCGGTGCTGGATACGCTGGGCCTGAAGATGGGCGACCTCCTGCTGCTGGGCGATGCGCGGCTTCGCGTGTCGCGCGTCATCGTGCTCGAACCCGACCGGGGCACCGGCTTCGTCAACTTCGCTCCGCGCGTCATGATCAACGAAGCCGACCTTGCCGCCAGCCGGCTGATCCAGCCGGCCAGCCGCGTGGGCTATCGCTTCGCCGTCGCGGGCCCCGAGCCGCGGGTCGGTGCGTTTGTCGAGTGGGCTGCGCAGGAGCTCAAGAACCCCGCCGTGCGCGGCGTGCGTGTCGAGTCGATGGACAGCGGCCGCCCGGAAATGCGGCAGACGCTGGAGCGGGCCGAGAAATTCCTGAACCTGGTCGCGCTGCTGGCCGCGCTGCTGAGCGCAGTGGCGGTGGCGCTGGCCGCGCGCGGCTTTGCCGCAGCGCACCTGGACGATTGCGCGATGCTGCGGGTGCTGGGCCAGAGCCAGCGCACCATCGCGCTGAGCTACACGTGCGAATTCGCCCTGATCGGCACGGCCGCCAGCGCATTGGGCGTGGCGATCGGCTACCTGGTCCACTTCGTCTTCCTGGTGCTGCTGGCGGGCCTGGTGGAGACGGCGTTGCCTGCGCCCGGGGCTTGGCCCGTGGCGTTCGGCATGGGCATGGGGCTCACGCTGCTGCTCGCCTTCGGGCTGCCGCCGGTGCTGCAGCTGGCCCAGGTGCCGCCGCTGCGAGTCTTCCGGCGTGACCTCGGCAATCTCAAACCGGCCTCGGCGGCGGTGCTCGGGGTCGGCGTGGCCGGTTTTGCCGCCCTGCTGCTGGCGGCCAGCAGCGATCTGAAGCTGGGCGCTATTGCGGTGGGTGGCTTCGCGGGCGCCGCGCTGGTCTTCGCGGGGGCGAGCTGGGTCGCCGTGAAGCTGCTGCGGCTGGCGGTGAACGAAGCCACCGCCCCGCGCTGGCTGGTGCTGGCGACGCGGCAGATCTCCGCGCGGCCGGCCTACGCCGTCGTCCAGGTCAGCGCCCTGGCGGTGGGCCTGCTCGCGCTCGTTCTGCTGGTGCTGCTGCGCACCGACCTGGTCGCCAGCTGGCGCCGCGCCACGCCGCCGGACGCGCCCAACCGTTTCGTCATCAACGTGATGCCCGAGCAGAGCGAAGCGTTCCAGCGGGCGCTGCGCGAGTCCGGCGTGCAGCGCTACGACTGGTATCCGATGATCCGCGGCCGCCTGGTGGCCGTGAATGGCAAGACCGTCACCCCGGACGACTATCCCGAGGACCGCGCCAAGCGGCTGCTGGATCGCGAGTTCAATCTTTCCAACAGCGCGAAGCAGCCGGCCCATAACCTGGTGGTGGCGGGGCGCTGGCAACCCGAAGAGCAAGGCGCAGTGAGCGTGGAAGAAGGCATCGCCAACACGCTGGGACTGAAGATGGGCGACACGCTGCGTTTCGACATCGGCGGTATGCAGGACGACGCAAGAATCACTTCGCTGCGCAAGGTCGACTGGGGTTCGATGCGCGCCAACTTCTTCGTGATCTACCCAGTGAGCCGGCTTGCGGACGTGCCGGTGACCTATATGAGCGCTTTTCGCGCGCCCCCGCGCAGGGGATTCGACAACCAGCTGGTGCGCGACTTTCCCAACATCACGAGCGTGGACACCACCAGCACCATCAATCAGGTGCAGGCTGTGCTGGACAAGGTGATCCGCGCCGTCGAGTTCCTGTTCGGCTTCACGCTTGCTGCCGGCGTGGTGGTGCTGTTTGCCGCCGTCACGGCGACGCGCGAGGAGCGGGCCCGCGAGTTCGCGATCATGCGCGCGGTCGGCGCGAGCGGCGCGCTGCTGCGCCAGGTGCAGCGCGCCGAGCTCGCGGGCGTGGGCCTGCTCGCGGGTTTTCTCGCCGGCATCGTCGCCTCCATCGTGGGCTGGGGCCTGGCGCGTTACACATTCGATTTCGACTGGACCGCATCCGCGTGGGTCCCGCTGGGCGGTGCGCTCGCCGGGGCCGCGCTGGCGCTCGCGGCGGGCTGGTGGGGGCTGCGCGAAGTGCTCAACCGGCCGGTGGTCGAAACGCTGCGCCGCGCGCCCGAGTAACAGTTTCATCGCGGCGCACCGCACGCCGCTGCATGCGCGCTTTTCTCGCAGAGCCTTCACCTCGGCGCGAGGTCACTCGTGGCGGTTCCCGGGGTACTTGACTTGCATCAAGTGCCCCTTCATGTTGTGGGGACATACTTCCTCAACCCAAACCGGTGTCGCTTTGGAGAGCCCTTCGAAGGGTCTGATACACCGGTCGGCGCGAAGAGGAGATGCTGCCTGGCCGGTGCCGAAGCCCGTCAGGGCAGCCCACTTGAAAGCGAGCGCTATGTCCCAGTTCGAGATCGTGGCTCGGGAGGATTTCTCCGAGGTGACCTATTTGCTCGAGGTGCGCCATCCGCTGATGGCGAAGGCCGCGAAGCCCGGTCAGTTCGTCATCGTGATGCTCAACGAGCATGGCGAGCGGATACCACTCACCATCGCCGACTACAGCCGTGAACGCGGCACGATCACACTGGTGATCCAGGCGGTCGGCAAGACGACCAAGCAGATGCAGCAGGAATGCCAGGTCGGCACCCACCTGTTCGGCCTGGTCGGCCCGATGGGCATCCCAAGCCAGCTCAGTCACGCGAAGAAAGTGCTGTGCGTCGGCGGCGGGCTCGGCGTCGCGCCGGTCTTTCCGCAAGCGCGCGCCTTCAAGGAGGCGGGTGCCTATGTCATCGGCGTGCTCGGGTTCCGCAGCAAGGATCTGGTCTTCTGGGAAGACAAGTTCCGCGAAGCTTGCGATGAACTCATCCTGTGCACGAACGATGGTTCCGCGGGCATGAGAGGCCTCATCACCGATGGCATCGCGGTCGCGCTGCAGGGCCATCCCGACATCGACGAGTGCGTGGCCATCGGCCCGCCGGTGATGATGAAAGCCGCGGCGGACGCGACTCGCGCGCGCAAGATCAAGACGATGGTGAGCGTCAACCCGATCATGGTGGACGGCACCGGCATGTGCGGCGGCTGCCGCGTGAAGGTCGGCGAGAAGGTGAAGTTCGCATGCGTCGACGGTCCGGATTTCGACGGCCACCTGGTCGATTTCGACGAGCTCATGACGCGGCTGCGCCGCTTCACGGATGTCGAGAAGGAAGCGGAGAAGAAGTGGGCCGACAGCTGCCGCATGTCGGGCAACCCGGCCACCGATTTCAAGCGCAAGCAGGCCGAAAGCCTGGACTTGCCCGATCCCTCGGAGGAGGCATTAGGTGGTTAAGCAGTTCCCGGCACCGATGGCCGCCGCTGGTGCCCGGCATGTTTTGAGGACGAGGTGAACGGGATGGCCAAGAAAAAGACGATTCGATCCATTCCCCAGGAGCGCACCCCGATGCGCGAACAGGACGCCAAGGTCCGCGCCAAGAATTTCGAGGAGGTGGCGTGCGGCTACAACCTCGAAGAGGCCGGCAGGGAAGCCGACCGCTGCCTGGTCTGCCCCGACGAGCCCTGCATCGCCGGCTGCCCCGTCGGCATCAACATCCCCGGCTTCATCCAGAAGATCACCGAGCGCAACCTGCGCGGCGCGTACGACATCCTGACCAGCACGAA
Organism: Ramlibacter sp.; assembly: GCA_035559095.1. Lineage (GTDB taxonomy): Bacteria > Pseudomonadota > Gammaproteobacteria > Burkholderiales > Burkholderiaceae_C > Ramlibacter. The sequence continues at coordinate 1,494 of DATMBW010000186.1, read as the reverse complement.
CCTGCTGCCTTCGATCTGCGGCCGCGTGTGCCCGCAGGAAAATCAGTGCGAGGGTGTCTGCACCGTGGGCGAATCGCTGGAACCGGTGGCCATTGGCCGCCTGGAGCGCTTCGTCGGCGACACGGCGCTGCGCGAAGGCTGGAGCAACGTGCCGTATATCCAGCCGACGCGCTTCCGCGTGGGCATCGTCGGTTCGGGCCCGGCCGGCATCGCGTGTGCCGCGGACATGGCCAAGGCCGGCTGCGACGTGACCGTGTTCGAGGCATTCCATGAGCCGGGCGGCGTGCTCAAGTACGGCATCCCGGACTTCCGCCTCCCCAATACGACGATCGATGCCGAAATCGAAAAGGTGCGCCAGCTGGGCGTGAAGTTCGAGTGCAACACGCTGGTGGGCCGCCTCTTCACGATCGAGCAGATGATCGAGGAGATGGGCTATGACGCCGTGTTCATCGGCGTGGGGGCCGGCTATCCGACGGGGATGAACATCCCCGGCGATTCGCTCAATGGTGTGCTCTCCGCGAACGAAATGCTCACGCGCAGCAACCTGATGCGCGCGCGCGACTTTCCCGCGTTCGACACGCCGCTCGCGATCGGCAAGCGCGTGGCCGTGGTCGGCGCCGGCAACACCGCGATGGACGCCACCCGCGTGTCGTTGCGGCTGGGCGCCGAAAAGGTGTACTGCATCTACCGCCGTACACGGGCCGAGGCGCCCGCGCGGGTGGAGGAAGTGCACCATGCACAGGAAGAAGGCGTCGAATTCCATTGGCTCACCGCTCCGGTGGCCGTGCTCGACGACGGCAAGGGCGGCGTGCGCGGCATGCGCTGCATCAAGATGGAGCTGGGCGAGCCGGACGACTCCGGCCGCCGCCGTCCGGTGCCCGTTGCCGGCAGCGAATTCGATTTCGATGCCGACCTGATCATCTACGCGATCGGCACCAATGCCAACCCGATCATGGGCCAGACGTCCAAGCTCAAGCTCAACAAATGGGGCTACATCGCGACGGACGAGAACCTCGCCACATCGGTGGCCGGCGTCTTCGCGGGCGGCGACATCGTGACTGGCGCGGCCACCGTGATCCAGGCCATGGGCGCCGGCCGCAAGGCAGCGGCAAGCATGAAAGCCTACCTCGGCATCCGCGATCCAATGGCCGCTTACCGGGCGCCCGATGGCGCGGACACATTCTTCGGCATTGCTGCCAGGGAGCGCAACTTTGCGCGGGTTCGGGTGGCGTAAGGCCGCTGGCCGCCATCTGCTCGGGCGCCAGCGCCTCGTTTGAACAAGGGCTACGGGAACACCATGGACGGAATGACCCTGCAAAAACCGGTCGGCGATGCCGGCAAGACAGCTGCGGTGCGCGGCGGTGCCAAGACGCGCACAAAGCTGAAAGAGCACATCGTCGAGATCATCAGCGACTCGGGCGAAGGCGCGCAGAAGTGCGGCCAGTCCCTCGGTTCGATCGCCGCCCAGATGGGCAACGGCATTTGGACCACCGA
>DATMBW010000185.1:0-4326 GCA_035559095.1 Ramlibacter sp. | reverse complement strand
CTTCTGGCTGGAGAGCACGATGGCCGCTGATGAGGCCGTCAACTGTAGCGTCGGACATGAGCTTCTGCTACTTTTGCTCACTTCCCGTGAGCCGACCTCATACGCCGACTGCATCGAAGCGCTCGAAGTTTTTGTTTGTGGCAGGATGCACCACAACCCAGGACGAAAGCGCAAGAGCGATGAAGGTCACGATACTCGACGACTGGTTCGATACGCTGCGAACATTGGAGTGCTTCCGCAAGCTGGCGGGGCATGAGGTGACGGTCTGGAACGATCATGTCGAGGACATCGATGTGCTCGCCGAACGCCTGAAGGACACCGAAGCGCTCGTGCTGATACGCGAGCGCACGGCCGTCCGCGAGCCTTTGATCCGTCGCCTGCCCAAGCTGCGATTGATCAGTCAGCGCAGCGTGTATCCCCACATCGACGTCGAGGCCTGTACCCGGCGCGGCATCGTCATCTCGTCCGACCAGCATCCGGGTGCGCCGTCCCACGCCGCGGCGGAACTGACCTGGGCGCTGATTCTTGCCGCCATGCGCCAGATTCCGCAGCAAGTCACGTCACTGCGCGCCGGACGTTGGCAGATGGGCGTCGGCCAAACCCTGAGGGGCAAGACGCTGGGCATCTATGGCTACGGCCGGATCGGGGCGGCTGTCGCCGGCTATGGCCAGGCCTTCGGCATGCGCGTACTCGTCTGGGCGCGTGAGGCTTCCCGCCAGCGCGCAGCGGCGGATGGCTTCCAGGTCGCGGCCTCGAAGCAGGCTTTCTTTGAAGCGTGCGACGTGTTGTCCTTGCATCTGCGATTGGTCGATGCGACCCGGTCGATCGTCACATCGGCGGATCTGGCGCTCATGAAGCCGGGTGCGCTTTTCGTCAACACGAGCCGGGCGGGACTGGTGGAGCCCGACGCGCTCGTCGCGGCCCTCCGGGCGGGCTCCCCCGCGGCCGCGGCGGTGGACGTGTACGAGCATGAGCCGCTGCTGGATGCCGGCCATCCGCTCTTGAACATGCCCAACGTCGTGTGCACGCCCCATATCGGTTTTGTCACGCGCGAGGAATACGAAACGCAATTCGCGGACATCTTCGATCAGGTTCTCGCATTTGCCGGCGGCAGTCCGATCAATGTGGTCAATTCGCAGGCGTTGCGCGAGGCGCGAACCTGATCAGCTCGCGTTCTCTGCGGCCCACCGGCCGCGGCGCGCCCCGTTTCATACGCCGCGGCCTCACTCCGCCTGGTGCCTCTGCACCCTCTCCGCAATCCGCTCCCTTAGCCGCCATCTCCCCGCATCCGACAGCATCCTGCCGGCCCAGCGATAAACATTGAACTCCCTCACCGTGGTGCGCAGACTGGCCATGCGCTCGCGCTGTTCGGCTTCGGGCATGGTCAGCGCGCGATGCAGCGCGTCGGCGGTCTCTTCCACGTGGTAGGGGTTCACGATCAGCGCCTCGGGCATCTCGTTGGCCGCGCCGGCAAAGCGGCTGAGGATCAGCACACCGCGCTCGTCGTCGCGCGCGGCGACGAATTCCTTGCACACGAGGTTCATGCCGTCGTGCAGGCTGGTGACCAGGCAGACGTCGGCGGCGCGGTAAAGCTGGTACACCGACTCGTGGTCGTGATGTGTGGCCAACAGGCGCACCACCGGGCCGCCGGGGCCGTGGAATCGGTTGTTGATGCGCTGCGTGACCTGCGTGATGCGGTCGCGAAAGGCCTGGTATTCCTCGAGCATTTCGCGCGAAGGCGCGGCCACCTGCACCATGGTGAAGCGGCCCAGCCAATCGGGGTACTTTTCCAGCATGCGCTCCACCGCGTGCAGCCGCTCCAGGATGCCCTTGGTGTAGTCGAACCGGTCCACGCCCAGGGCCAGCCGGTGGTCCAGCGGAATATGCAGGCGCTCGAACACGTCGCGCCGGCATTGGTCCACCGGCAGCCACTGCCGCGTTTCGGTGGGCGTCGGCCATTCGATGGAGATGGGGTAGCTTTCCACGAAGGTGATGTCGCCCTGGAAAGAAATGGTGGAGTGTTCGTGCTCGATGCGCGCCTCCAGGTAGCGGTCCACGGTTTCGATGAAGTTCTTGCAGTGAAAGCGCGTGTGGAATCCCAGGATGGTGCTGCCCAGCATGCCTTCCAGGATTTCGCGGCGCCACGGGCAGATGCCGAACGACTCCGGGTTGGGCCAGGGGATGTGCCAGAAGGTCAGAATGGTGGCGCGCGGCAGCTTCTTGCGCACCATCGCCGGCAGCAGCGCGAAGTGATAGTCCTGCACCAACACCACCGGGTCTTCGCTGCGCGCCTCGGCCACCACCGCGTCGGCAAAGCGCTGGTTCACGGCCTGGTAGTGCTTCCAGTCCGATTCGCGAAACACCGGCCGCACGTGAGCCACGTGGCACAGCGGCCACATCCCTTCGTTGGCGAAACCGTAGTAGTAACCCTTTTCCTCCTCGGGCGTGAGCCACAGGCGGCGCAGTTGGTAATCGTTGTGACCCGGCGGCAGCGGTACGTGGTCCTGGGCGTCCACCATCTCCCGGTCGGCATTGCCGCTGCCGTGCGCGATCCAGATGCCGGAGCAGGCCCGCATCACCGGCTCCACCGCGGTCACCAGGCCGCTGGCCGGGCGCTTCACCACAATCCGCTCGCTGCGCCGCTCGTGCACATAAGGTTCGCGATTGGAGACGACGATGACCTGGTCGCCCCGCAATTGCGTGCGCAACAGCGATTGCAGCCGCTGCGCGGTCCACTCGGTCTCGGGCCCCTTCGCGCGCCGGTACTCGTCCTCCAGGTCGTGCAAGCGCGCGCGCAGTTCGGACGCCAGCGGTTCGAGTTCACGGGCAGCGCCGCCCAATGGCCGCACCAGCCCTTCGCCGCGCAACAAGGCCTGGGTGCCCGACACCCAGCCGCGCCAACTGAGCTGGGCCACGATCACCGTGACCAGCGCGATCGCCACACCAAGACTGGCGATGAGAATGATCAGGTAGCGCCGCGTGTCCTTGCTGCGGCGCTCGATGAAGCTAAGGTCCTGAAGCAGCACCAGTTCGCCGACAGGCCCCGCTTCGGCATTGACCGGGTACACGCCCACGTGCACCGTGCCGCCTTCGATGTGCAGCAGCGGCTCGGGCATGGCCGCGATCTCCTCGGCCCGCGCGCAGGCCAGGTCCCCGGGAAAGCGCGCGGTGGTGCGCAGCAGCTTCTTGTCGGTGGAGCACAGGCCCATCGCCACCAAACGCTCGTCCTGCACCGCGCGGTTGAACAGCGCCTGCAGCTTGCGGCCCCTGGGGTCGGGCAATGCGTCGGCGATCGAATCGGACAGCGCGTTGGCCACCAGCGTTCCGCGCATGTTCAGGTCGCGCGCGAACCAGCGCAAGGTAAGGCGGTCCATCAGCGGCAGCGCAAGGTAAGCCGCCGCTATCAGGATCACGACGAGCGGAAGCAGAAAACGCAGCTGCAGGCGGAACGTCTTCATGCGTGGCATGGACGAGCTCACTCACCGGTGTTGGGGTCGTTGTCGCAACGCACATAGTAGGGCGATTGCGCGGCCAGCTGGAACTCAACCGGGGCAACGAACGGCAAGCGATTTTGAAATGATGGCGCGGCTGGCGGGGATCGAACCCACGACCCTTGGCTTCGGAGGCCAATACTCTATCCACTGAGCTACAGCCGCATCGCGAGGACGCGAGAGCGCATTATCCCCGATGCCCGGCTCCCGCGCGCTCGGGTGGTTGGCAGACGGGTCCGAAACGACCCCCTGGATATAATTAAAGGTTCTTTTCAACGAGAACGCCATGAGCGACAGCAAGCACGAAGAAGCCCACACCGGCCCGATCAAGACGCCGAAACAGCTGCTGCTGGCGGTGTTCTTGTCGTTCGTCGTTCCTGTGTTCATCATCATCGCGCTGGTCGTCTACGTGGTGAATCAGAACAAGCCGGCCGGGAGCACCCAGGCCGAAAGCCACGCGCTGGGCGGCGTGACAGCGCAGGAAGTCGAAAGGGCCACGGCCGAGCGCATCCGCAAGGTCGGCACGGTGGAGATCCGCGACGTCAACCGGGCCCGCAAGAGCGGCGAGGAAGTATTCAAGGCCCAATGCACGGCTTGCCACGGCGCGGGCGTCGCGGGCGCGCCCAAGCTGGCCGACTCCGCGGCCTGGGCGCCGCGCATCGCCACCGGGTTCGACGCCCTGGTGCAGTCCGCCCTGAAGGGCAAAGGCGCCATGCCCCCGCAAGCCGGCGGTGATTTCGACGACATCGAGATCGCGCGCGGCGTCGCCTACATGGCCAAATCGGCGGGCGCGAAGTTCGCCGAGCCGCAGGCTCCCGCGCCCGCAGCCACAGCG
>DATMBW010000184.1:0-2140 GCA_035559095.1 Ramlibacter sp. | reverse complement strand
GCGCCGATGCCCAGCCGGGCGCTGAACCAGAAGGTGCTGCCCTTGCCCAGTTCGCTCTCCACTCCCACCTCGCCGCCCATGAGCTCGGCCAGCCGCTTGCAGATCGCCAGCCCCAGCCCGGTGCCGCCGAACTTGCGCGTGGTCGAGGCGTCGGCCTGCGAAAAACTCTGGAACAGCCGCCCCATCTGCTCGCCCGTCAGGCCGATGCCCGTGTCCTGCACCCGAAAGTGCAGCAGCACGTCCCGCTCGGTGCGCTCGCTGGCGCGCACCGCGATGACGATCTCGCCCTTATCGGTGAACTTCACCGCGTTGTTGGCGTAGTTCAGCAGGATCTGCCCGAGCCGCAGCGAGTCGCCCACCAGGTTGGGCGGCACGTCCGGGGCCACCTCGAACACCAGCTCCAGCCCCTTGGCGTGGCTTTTCTCGCTGATCAGGTTGCCCGTGTTGTCCAGCAGCTTTTCCAGCTCGAACTCGGTGTGCTCCAGGTCGAGCTTGCCCGCTTCGACCTTGGAAAAATCCAGGATGTCGTTGATCACGCCCAGCAGGTGCTGGCCCGAACCCTGGACCTTGGCGATGTAGTCGCGCTGCCGGGGCGTCAGGTCAGTCTTGAGCACCAGGTGCGACAGCCCGATGATCGCGTTCATCGGCGTGCGGATCTCGTGGCTCATGTTGGCCAGGAAGTCCGACTTCATGCGCGTGGCCTCTTCGGCGATCTCCCTGGCGCGGCCGGTTTCTTCCTCCTGCTTCTTGCGCTCGGTGATTTCGCGCGCAATGCTCAGGATGCCCAGCACCTGGCCGTCCCGGCCGCGCAGTGGACTCCTGCTCGTATCGTGCAGCGCCAGCCGCCCGTCAGGGTACTCGACCCAGTTTTCGCTCGATATCTTCCGCAGGGATGCAAGGACTTCGGCATCGCGTTGCTCGATCCACGCGGCGCGCTCGCTGTCGGTGATCTCCCTGGCCGTGCGTCCGATGATCTGGCTGGCCGTTTTTCCGCTGAGCTCGCAGAAAGCGCCGTTGCATCCGAGGTAAACCCCCTGCGTGTCGCGGTAGGAAATCGTGTCGGGAATCGAATTGACCAGCGCTTCCAGCGTGGCGTGCTCCCACTTTCGTTCCTGCTCGGCCTGCCGCAGTCGAACGGCCTCCTGTTCGCTGATGGCGAGCCTGTTCTGTGTCTCTCTTAGCGCGTGCCGGACCTGCGCCAGCTCTTGCTGGAGAGCCGCGCGCAGTTGGCGCTCGTCGGCCAGGACTATCGATAAATCGATCGGTACGCGATCCATGGGCTTTCCGGCATTGATAGGCCCCCATGAAACCATTGGACGGCAGCTTGCGATTAAGCAAAATGCCTAGCAGGATTAAGAGATTGCTGTGCGGCAGGCACGCGGAAACTTCAGGGCCCTCAAGGAGCACTGAGCCTGCCGGCGACCGTGAAGCTGCCGCCCTGGGGCGTCAGCACCACCATTTCGGCCGTGTCCGGGGCTATTCCCGTCAGCGCCGCGATGGTCGAGCCATGCGAAACGAGGATGGTGTTGCCGCGCGCGGGCCGCTGTGCGGCCAGCGGTGCGATTTCGCCGAGCTGCTGCGCCGTTCGCTCGGAACGGCCGAACAGATTGCCCAGCGCCGGCAGGATCTCGGGGGCCTGACCGAAAGCGAGCCGCGCGGTTTCGACGCACCGGCACCACGGGCTGGACAACACGCGGCCCACCGGCACGCCGTGCGCGCGCAGTGCCTGACCCAACTGCCGTGCGTGAGCACGGCCTTCGTCGCTGAGGTTGCGCTTTGTGGCGCAATCGTCGAGCGTCATCCCCGGTGGGTCCCCGGTACCGGGGCTCGTCAGGGCATGGCGCACCAGGACAACCTGGCCACCGCCCTTGAGCAAGGTCCATAGTCCTTCATTGGCCAGGGCGTATGGGCACCAGACAAACGCCATCAGCACCCAGAGCAGGGCCGTTCGAATCCGCTTCATGGGGCGCCATTCGACAAAAGCCAATTGGCAGCCTCTCCTCCCGCCCAGCGTTCAGCCCGAGGGCCGATCTTCCGCGGGCCTGGCCTTGGCGCGGTCGCGCTCGAGCCGCCTCAACGACGCCAGCGCACTGGCGGCGCCTTCGCCATTACTTTTCTCCCTGGGAAGAATCTCCTTGGG
>DATMBW010000183.1:0-27792 GCA_035559095.1 Ramlibacter sp. | reverse complement strand
CATGGACATGAAGGGCGCCTTCAATCGCGTCGCGCTCAAGCTGTCGCCGCATGCCTCGCAGCGCGGAGTGATCGACGAAGTGAGCCGCCAGCTGGCGGGATTCGGCGGCTTGCCGGCGCACGGCCGGACCGAGCAGATGTCGCACGTCATCCTGGACAACGAGATACGCGGGCAGCAGGTCATGGGCACAGTGCTGCCTTCGATCTTCCTGGCGGTGGCCGCCTTCCTGCTGCATGTGGTGGCCGCCCGGCTGGTGGCCACGCAGCGCGAACAGGTTGCCGCCCTCAAGGCTCTGGGCTACTCCGATCGCGCGATCGCGTTGCACTACCTCAAGCTGGTCGCGCCGATGGTGGGCGGCGGCTGGCTGCTGGGCCTGGCCCTGGGCAAGTGGCTCGGCGCGCAGTTGATGGGCCTGTACGTTGAGACTTTCAAGTTCCCGGCGTTGAACCACACTGTGGCCGCGTCACTGGTCTGGGTGAGCCTGGCCATCGTAGCGCTGACCGCCGTGCTGGGGACCCTGACGGCGATCGCGGCCACCGTCCGGCTGCAGCCGGCGGAGGCGATGCGCCCACCCGCGCCGGGCCGTTACCGGCGCTCGCTGCTGGAGCGGGTGCCACGCCTGCGTACCGGGCCCGCCCTGCGGATGATCCTGCGCAACGTCGAGCGCAGGCCCTTGCGCGCGGCCGTGACGACCGGCGGGATCGCCGTGGCCGTGGCCATCGTCATCATGGGCAACTTCTTCCGTGACGCGATCGAGGTGATCGTGGACACCACGTTCACCCTGGCGATGCGCGGCGACATCGCGGTGTGGACCAGCGATCCGGTCGACGCCTCGGCCGCAAGGTCGCTCGCGCGCATTCCCGGTGTGCTGCAAGTCGAACCCGGCCGGCGGGTCGCGGTGCGGTTCATCCACGGGCAGTACAGCGAAACCGCTCAGGTCCAGGGTCGCGCGACCGGGCCCGGGCTGCAGCGAGTGATCGACGCGGCCGGCCGGCTCGCGGCCCCGCCGGAAACCGGCCTGCTGATGACCGACCGACTGGCCGAAAAGCTGCGCCTGCGCGCCGGCGACACGGTCACGGTGGAAATGCGCGAAGGCCGCCGCCTGGTGCGCACCGTGGTGGTGGAGCGCCTGGTGCGGGACATGATGGGACTGAACGCCTTCATGGAACGGCGCGCGCTGAACCGCCTGCTGGGCGAGGGTGACGTTGCCACCGAATTCACGCTGCTGATCGAAAAAGACGCGCTCCAGCGCGTGCTGGAAGCCACCCAGGACCTGCCCCGCGTCGCCGGCGCCTTCAGCAAAGCGACCATGCTGCGCAACATGGAGCAAGTCACCGCCCGCAATATCCTGATCATGAGCACCATCCTGACGGCATTCGCGGGCGTGATCGCGGTGGGGGTGGTCTACAACAACGCGCGCATCGCGCTGGCCGAGCGCAGCTGGGAGCTGGCCAGCCTGCGCGTGCTCGGTTTCAACCGCGCCGAGGTGTCGGTGCTCCTGCTGGGTGAGCTGGCGCTGGGCATCGCCATCGCGCTGCCGCTGGGCATGGCCCTGGGCTGGCTCCTGACGCATGCCGTCGTGGACCTCATGCGAACGGACCAGTTTCTTTTTCCGGTGGTGATCCGGCCGCGCACCTACGCCTGGGCGTCGCTGTGCGTGGTGGCCGCCGGTGTGGCCAGCGCGATGGTCGTGCGCCGCCGCGTCGACCGGCTCGACATGGTCGCCGCACTCAAGACGAGGGAATAGCCGTGCTCAAACTGAACAATGCAACATGGGCCTGGATTGCGGCAGGCGCCGCTGCTCTGGCGGCACTGGCCTGGGCCTTTTCGCCCCGGCCCCTGGAGGTCGAAACCGCGACGGTGAAGCAAGGGCGCTTCGAGCAGGCGATCGAGGAGGATGGTCGCACGCGCCTGAAAGAGCGCTACACCGTGTCGGCGCCCGTGGCGGCGCGCCTGGCCCGCATCACGCTGCGCGAGGGCGATTGCGTCAACGCCGGCGACATCGTCGCCACGCTGACGCCGGTGATGTCGTCCATGGTGGATGAGCGCAGCGCGCGCGAGGCGGCGGCACGGCTGAAGGCGGCGGCCGCCGGTGTGGAACGCGCCGCGGCGCGGGTGGAACGCGCAAGGATCTCGCTGCAGGAGGCCAGGTTGGAGCAGGACCGCTCGGAAAAGCTGGCCGGTGACGGTTTCATCGCCCCGTCCCGGCTGGACGCCACCCGCCTTGCCCTGGCGGGCGCCCGGCGTGAACTCGACATGGCCAGCGCCGAGCGCGAGGTGGCGGTGCACGAGCAGGCACAGGCCGCGGCGGCGCTGCAACCGGCCACGACCGGCAGCAAGGGCCGTGCGCTGTCCGTGCTTTCGCCGGTCAGCGGGGTGGTCCTGCGCGTGGTTCAGCAAAGTGAAGCAACGTTGCCGGCGGGAGCGGCGCTGCTGGATGTGGGAGACCCCAGCCGGATGGAGGTGGTCAGCGAACTGCTCACGACCGACGCCGTGCAAGCCCAGCCGGGGCGGCGGGTCGTGATCGAACGCTGGGGCGGCCCGCCGGTGGAAGGGCAAGTGCGGCGCGTGGAGCCGGCGGCGTTCACCAAGGTTTCTGCGCTCGGCATCGAGGAGCAGCGGGTCAATGTATTGATCGACATCACGTCGCCGCCACAGACCTGGCGCACCATGGGCGACGGCTTCCGCGTGAGCGTGCGCGTCGTCACGGCCGGTATCGAACAGGCGGTGCTGGTGCCCGTGGGCGCCTTGTTCTCGCACGGCCAGGGCATGGCCGTCTACAAGCTGGACGGGCGGCGGGCGCGGCTGCAGCCGGTGGACGTGGCAGCGCGCAACGGCGCCGAAGCCTGGGTTCGCACCGGACTGGCGCCGGGTGACGCCGTGGTGGTCTATCCGCCGGCCGCGATGGCCGATGGGCGCAAGGTGCGGGTTCGCGCGCGCTGAGGCGTACAGTCTGCCGGGGCTCTGCCCGCCGCCCTCAAGGCTGTCCCTCTTCCAGCCGCACCAGCAGCACCGGTACCGGGCTGGTCCGTGCCACGCCTTCGGCCGCGCTGCCCAGCGTGAGCCGGCTGAAGCCGCTGCGCCCGTGCGTGCCCATGACGATCAGGTCGCAATTGTGCTGCCGGGACTGGTCGACGATCACGTCGGCAATGCGCTTGCCCGTGACTTCACGCAACAAAGTCTCGCAATGCACGCCCTCGGCTTCGGCGGCGCGCTTGGCTTTGGCCAGCACCTCCAGGCCGTACTGTCGCAGGCCGCGGATCATCTCCTCATAGCCTGCCGCGGAAGACATCTCGATGAGCATCGTGTAGTCATCCACGACGTGCAGGAAAAGCAGCCTGGTGTTCTGGCCGCGGGCCAGGCCGATGGCCTCGCGCAGGCCGCGCTCGGCGGTGGGGCTGCCGTCGACGGGTACCAGGACTCGTTGATACATGACGCGCTCTCCTTGTTTCGGCCGGAATCCTCGCCGCGGCCCGCCGTCGGCCGGACGCCGCGGGCCATACGCACATTCTCCCATGCGAAGCGATTCCACTTGAGAAATCTCAACACTGCCGGGCTGGCGGCAACCAAGATGGAACCACGGCCAACGCTTTACGCCGAGGGGAACATGAAATGAACGATTCCACGGTGACGCATTACGAACTGCTCTTCCAGTCCCTGTTCGACAGCGGGCGGGGCTACGCATTCCCATGCGACCGCCATGGGCGTGTCAATCTGGATCAGCTGAGCGAAACCGCGCGCAACAACTATTTCTACGCCCGCGCCGTGGTCGGCCGCGAATTCGCGCAGCCCGCGGTGCAGCCCGGCCGGCTGCGCTGACACATGACAGCAGGCCGGCGCGCTGCGCCCTCGCGCGAGCCAGGCCGGCAACCCGCAAGCTCTTCGAGGCCCGTCCATAAGCGCCATTGATGGTTCCGCTGAAACCCGCGCGGCCGGTTGACGCCCGTCGACCGCGAGCGCAACGTCTGGCGCTTGAACCACTGGAGGAATCAATCATGCTGATCGGCGTTCCCAAGGAGATCAAGAACAACGAATTCCGCGCCGGCCTGACACCGTCGAGCGTCCGCGAACTGGCCGGGCGCGGCCATGAGGTGGTCATCGAGACCGGGCTGGGCTGGGCGATCGGGGAAACCGACGACAAGTACGTCGCGGCCGGAGCGCGCATCGCCGGCGCGGCGCGGGAAATCTTCGACCGGGCAGAGATGGTGATCAAGGTCAAGGAGCCCCAGCCGCAGGAATGCCGCATGCTGCGGCGGGGCCAGGTCCTGTTCACGTACCTGCACCTGGCGCCCGATCCCCAGCAGACGGCGGCCCTGGTCGAATCGGGCGCGGTCTGCATCGCTTACGAAACCGTCACCGCGCCGGGTGGCGGCCTGCCGTTGTTGACGCCGATGAGCGAAGTGGCAGGGCGCATGTCCATCCAGGCGGGCGCAACCCACCTGGAGATGTCCAACTCAGGGATGGGTTTGCTGCTGGGGGGCGTGCCGGGTGTCGCACCGGCGCACGTGGTCATCATCGGCGCCGGCGTCGTGGGCACCAACGCCTTGCAGATGGCCGTGGGCGCCGGAGCGCGCGTCACGGTGCTGGACCAGAGCCTGGACCGGCTGCGCCAGCTGGACCTGGTTTACGGCAACAGGATCTGCACCCAGTACTCGAGCGCGCATGCGGTCGAGCGAGCCGTGCTGTCGGCCGACCTGGTGATCGGCGCTGTGCTGATTCCCGGCGCCGCCGCGCCCAAGCTCGTGACGCGCGAGGTGGTCGCCCGCATGAAGCGCGGCGCGGTGCTGGTCGATGTCGCCATCGACCAGGGCGGCTGCTTCGAGACATCCAGGCCGACGACCCATGCACAGCCCACTTACGTGGTGGACGGCATCGTCCACTATTGCGTGGCCAACATGCCGGGTGCCGTCGCGCGCACTTCGACGTTCGCGCTGAACAACGCGACCCTCCCCTTCGCGATCGCGCTGGCCGACAAGGGATGGAAACAGGCTTTGGCCGACGACGTTCACCTGCGCCAGGGCCTGAACGTGTGCCTGGGCGAGGTCACCTACGAGGCGGTTGCGCACGCCCTCGGATACGCGTGGCGCGATCCGGCCTCGCTGCTGGTCGGCTGATAGTCCGCGCTTCTCCTTTTCCGTTTTCCGGGCGTTCCCACCCCAACCGTGCGGCCGTGTCGCAGGACGGGGGGCGCGCTCGCTCAATGCACGCGCAGGTCGAACCGGCGCTTCAGGCCGTCCAGATCGGTGATGCGGATATGGCGCTTGTCCACGTCAAGCAGGCGATCCTGCTGGAGCACGGTGAAAGTGCGGCTGACGGTTTCCAGCGTCAGGCCCAGGTAGCTGCCGATCTCGGCGCGGCTCATGCGAAGGTGGAACTCACGCTCGGAGTAGCCGCGCGCGCCGAAGCGCTGCGACAGGTTCAGCAGGAAGGCGGCCAGGCGCTCCTCGGCACTCATGCTCCCCAGCAGCATCATCAGGCTGCCTTCGCGCAGGATTTCGCGGCTCATCATCCGGCTGATCAGGTGATGCATGCCGGTGGCCCCGCTGGCGATTTCCGCCAGGTGCGCGTAGGGAATGGCGCAGATATCGGTGTCTTCCAGCGCCGTGGTGGCGCTGGCGTGACGTCCCTGGGCGACCCCGTCCAGGCCAACCAGTTCGCCGGCGATGTGAAAGCCGCTGACCTGTTCGCGGCCGTCGGCCAGCATGAGGCTGGACTTCAGGGTGCCGGCGCGCACGGCATAGATGAACTGGAACCGGTCGCCTTCGCGGTAGAGCGTCTGGCCGGCCAGCACGCGCCGGCGGGCGAACATCAGGCTGTCCAGCCGGCCCACTTCCGGGTCGGGCATGCCGCACGGCAGGCACAGCTCGCGCAAGTGACAGGTGGAGCACAGCGTCTTGAGCGTTGCCGCGGATGGCGCTTCCGCGGCCTGCCGCATGACGGCGATGGGGGCGACCCTGGAGCGAAGCGAAACGGTGGACATGCGATTTTTCTCCGAAGGGTTCCTGCGGGACTTAGTGGGCGTGCAGTCGCGAGGCTTGCGCCACCGCGAGCACGAGCTGGTCGAACTCGGTTGTCTTGTCGAGAAACAGGTCGGCCCCGTCGCCGAGGTAGCGCTTGCGGTAGGCCGGGCCGGAGCTGTTGCTGAACACCACGACGCCGATGCTGGGCGCGACCTCGCGCACCGCGCGCAGCACCTGCAGCCCCGAGCCGCCTTCGAGCTGCACATCCAGCACCACCACGTCGGGGCGGACTTGCAGAATGCCTTCGATGGACGATTGCGGAGTGTCGGCGTGTCCGACGACCGCCATGCCGCCGGCCGCCAGGATCGCCGTGACCCGCCCGCGCACCAGGGGTGAGTCGTCGGCAAGAAACACTCTCAAGGCAAACAGGCTGGAACACATGCCATTACTATGGCGCCATGCGTCGCAAACCGATATCGGCGCAGACTGAATCGGGGCCTCGGTGGAGTCCGATTCGGCAATTCCAGCGGGCCGAGGCCGCCTAGGAATCGTCCGAGCCTGGTTTCTTTTTGCCTTGGCGCAAGAGTCCCGCGGATCGCCTTTGCACGCGCGCCGCGCGTGGCATAACGTGGGGACATGCCGCCCACGCCCTCCCCCACGCCTGCACACGCCCTGGTGGCGGCCTTGGCCGGCGCCCTCGGCGCAGAGCTGATCGAAACCCACATCTCATGGGTGCTGCTGGCCGGCGGCTTTGCCTACAAGGTCAAGAAGCCCGTGCGGCTGCCTTTCGTCGACTACGGCACGCTGGCCGCGCGGCGGCACTTCTGCGAGGAGGAGCTGAGGTTGAACCGCCGGCTGGCGCCCTCGCTGTACCTCGGCCTCACGCGCATCACGGGTCCCGAGGCCGCGCCTGAGCTGGACGGCGCCGGGCCCGTGCTCGAGTACGCGGTCCGCATGCGCCGCTTCGCGCCGGGCGCCCTGTTCGGCGAGCGGATGGACGCGGGTACGCTGGCCCGGGAGGATGTGGACCGGCTGGCGGCGCTGCTGGCCGGGTTTCACGGCGCATCGGCCCCAGCCGTGCTGGACGATCGGATCGGCACCGCCCAGCTGCGGCGTCGCGCCGCGCTGGCCGCGCTCGAGGGAGCGTGCCCGGCCGCAAGCGCCGCGCGGCAGGCGCAATTGCGGACCTGGCTGGAAGCGCAGGCCGCGGCCCTGGCGCCGCTATGGACCGCGCGCCGGGATGGCGGCCACGTCCGCGAATGCCATGGCGACCTGCACCTGGACAACATCGTGTGCCTGGACGACGCGGTGGCCGCCTTCGACTGCATCGAGTTCGATGCCGCGCTGCGCTACATCGACGTCATCGACGACCTCGCGTTCGCGGTGATGGACTTCAGCGCGCGCGGGCGGGGCGATTTCGCGTTCCGGCTCCTTTGCGATTGGCTCGACCGCACCGGCGATCACGCTGCCCTGCCCGCCCTGCGTTTTTCGGTGGTGTACCGGGCACTGGTGCGCGCCCAGGTGGCGCAGCTGCGCGGCCCCGGGAACGAACCCGCCGCTCGCCGCTACCTGGAGTGCGCGCTGTCCTGGACGCGGCCTGCGCAACCGCGCCTGTTCATCACCCAGGGATTGCCGGGCTCGGGCAAGACCTTCCGGTCGCAGCGCCTGCTCGAACGCGAGGGCGCGATCCGGCTGCGGTCGGACGTCGAGCGCAAGCGGCTGTTCGGGTTGGGGATGCTGGAGGATTCGCGTTCCCGGGGCCTGGACCTGTACGGCGCCGAATCGACCGCGCGCACGTACGGGCACCTCCTGGCGGCCGCGCGGCTGGCGCTGCGCTGCGGCTACCCGGTGATCATCGACGCGGCTTTCCTGCGCCGCGACGAACGCGATCGCGCCCACGCACTGGCACGCGAGCTGGGCTTGCCGTTCTTCATCGTGCGTTGCGAGGCGCCGCTGCAGGTCCTGCGCGAGCGGCTGCTGGCCCGCAAGGGCGATGCATCGGAGGCCGACACGGCCGTCCTCGAGAAGCTGCATGCGCTGGCGCTGCCGCTGGAGCGCGATGAACTGCCACTGGTGTACTCCGAGGCCGACGGCGGTTAGCGCTAGGCGGCGCGCCGGCCTTCAGGCGTTGAATCACCAGCCCAGTGACAGCATGCCCTGGCCATCGGCCCTCACGTGCGTGCCCAGCGCACGGCCTTCCCGCTCGAGTGTGTCGCGCAGCCACGCCACGCCCTCGGCCGGCGCGCGTTCCAGCCGAAAGCGCCGGATGCGCATCGGCACGGCGTGCAGCGCGCGCAAGCCGCCGCTGGCCGGATCGATATCGGGAAAGTACATCAACGACAGGTCGGGGCGGAAGCCGGCGTGCCCGCGGATGCCTTCGTAGTCGTTCAGGAAATCGCCGCATCCGTAGAGGATGAGCTTGCCGTGCCGGATCTCGATGCCCTTGACGTGGTGCGACGAATGCCCGTGCACCACGTCGGCGCCGCCTTCATCGACGAGCCGCCGCGCGAACGCGGCCTCGTCCGCGTGCACTTCGAAGCCCCAGTTCCCGCCCCAATGGACCGACACCACGACGATGTCGCCCGGCTGCCGGTGCCGGGCCGTCTGCCTGGCGATGGCCTGCGCGCTGTCCTCTGAAATGCGGTTCAGGAAATTCACGCCGCCGCGGTCCGGGGCCGCCGCCCAGCCGCGCGGCACTCCGCTGCTCGCCGCGCCGAACGCGAAGACCAGCACCCTGCCCCCATGGGCGATCTCGATCACGGCAGGGGCGGCCGCCTCGTGGGCGTTGGCGCCGGCACCAGCCGTGCGCAGGCCCGCCGCATGCAGGCACGCGAGCGTCTGCGCGAGCCCGGCATGGCCCCAATCGAGGACGTGGTTGTTGGCCAGCACGCAGCAGTCGATCCCCGCGCATGTGAGGCATGGCAGGTTGTCCGGATTCATGCGGTAGTGGATGCCCTTGCCCGGTTCGGCGTCCTCGCACGTGGTTACCGCGGTTTCCAGGTTCACGATGCGCGCGTGCGGCCGCCAATGCTCCATGACCGCAAGCGCTTCACCCCATGGATAGGCATGGTCGAGCCCGCGCCCTATCGTGCCCGCCGCGCTCTCGGCCAGCCCGACATAGTCGAGCGCCGAGCGCGCCCAGCTCTCGAACAGGTGCGGCTCCACGGGATGGGGCAGCACCTGGTCGATGCCCCGGCCGGTCATGACGTCCCCGCACAGGAACAGGCGGGTCGTCCGTGGAAGATCGCTCATGGCAGCAGCGCGCCGCGCTCAAAAGATAAAGGACATGCCGCATTCGAGCGGGCACCGGTGCCCGTAGTTTCCCGGCCGGCACGCGTCGGCCGCCGGCATCGGCGCGGCGCCAGCGCGTGCGCGATGCGCTGCTCCGGCTCAGCCGGGGCCTTAAGTCGCGCCGGGATTTGCGCTGTGCCAGGCGTAGGACGCCTGGCACAGCGGGAAATGGTGCCACCGCGGTCGGGCCGCGCCGAAGCGAAGCCGCCTGCTTGACGGGCGCGGACCGCGACGCTCTACGACGCGGTAGCAACGAACCGTGAGGGGATCACGGCCCCGTATCCCGCCCTAACCGCAGCGGCGGCATACCGTCCGTGCGGTGGCACTGTTACTCTAGGCCGCGGACCCGCCAATACCATGATCCAGATCAAGTTTGAACGCCGCGGAGCGCGCGCGGCGCCGCTGGGCTGCATACAGTGCGGTTGAACGCGCGGCATCGCAACCGCGTGACCGCACCCGACCCTGAAAGCTTTGCAATGACGACCGATGGCAAGCCCGCCTTGAACCGGCTGAGGCTGCGCCGGCTGGGCATCGACACCTACCAGGAGCCGGTGCTCTACATGCACCGGGACTGCCCGGTCTGCCACTCGGAAGGCTTCGAGGCGCAGTCGCGCGTGGAAGTCGCGCTGAACGGCCGCACCATCGTGTCCACGCTGAACGTGGTGAACGGCGACTTCCTCTCGTCCGACGAAGCCGGGCTGTCGGAAGCCGCGTGGCGGCTGCTGCTGGCGCGTGATGGGGACTGGGCCACGTTCCACCACCCGGCGCCGCTCGAATCGCTCGGCCATATGCGGGCCAAGGTGTACGGCCGGCGGCTGGCGCCGGCGGCCTTCGACGCGGTGATCGGCGACATCGCGGCCGGCCGCTACTCCGACCTGCAACTGGCCGCGTTCGTCACCGCTTGCGCGGGCGACCGGCTCGACCTTCAGGAAACCATCGCGCTGACCCGATCCATGGTCAACGTGGGCGAACGCATGCACTGGGGGTCCGGCCCGGTGATGGACAAGCATTGTGTGGGCGGCCTGCCCGGCAACCGCACCACGATGATCATCGTGCCCATCGTTGCGGCATGCGGCCTGCGCATGCCCAAGACATCCTCGCGCGCCATCACCTCGCCCGCCGGCACGGCCGACACCATGGAAACCCTGGCGCCGGTCGACCTGGACGTCGCACAAATCCAGCGCGTCGTCGAACGCACCGGTGGTTGCGTGGTCTGGGGCGGCGCGGTGCGGCTCAGTCCGGCCGACGACGTGCTGATCCGGGTCGAGCGGCCGCTGGACCTGGACAGCCAGGGCCAATTGGTGGCGTCGGTGCTTTCCAAAAAAGCCGCGGCGGGCTCCACCCATGTGGTGATCGACATGCCGGTTGGGCTGACGGCGAAGGTTCGCAGCGCCGACGCGGCGGCACGGCTGGGCCGGCTGCTCGAAGAAGCCGGGCGGGCTCTGGGCCTGCATGTGCGCGTGGTGCAGACCGCCGGGCTGGCGCCCGTGGGCCGCGGCATCGGGCCGGCGCTGGAGGCGCGCGACGTGCTGTCCGTGTTGCGGCGCGCAGCCGACGCGCCCCTGGACCTGGCGCAGCGCTCGCTGGCATTGGCGGCGCAGATTCTCGAGCTCGGCGGCGCCGCCGCCCCGGGCGCCGGTCTCGCCCTGGCGACGGCGGTGCTCGAGGACGGCCGCGCCTGGGGGAAGTTCCAGCAGATCTGCGAAGCGCAGGGCGGGATGCGCGAGCCGCTGTTGGCCGCGCACCGGCAGCCGCTGGCCGCGCCGCGCAGCGGCACCGTGATCGCGATCGACAACCGGCGCCTGGCCCGCATCGCCAAGCTGGCCGGTGCGCCCAAGGCGCCTTGTGCCGGCATCGACCTGCACGTGCAGCTTGGCGCGCAGGTCGAACATGGCCAACCGCTGTACACGCTGCACGCGCAAACGTGGGGCGAGCTCGCCTACGCGATGGAGTACGCGACAACCCAAGCTGAAGCGGTGCACGTGATGGAAGAGGCGACCTGACGCGGCGCGGGGCGATGCAGGAAGAATCCGACGGCTTGCGCCCGTTCCGTCCTACGGCCGCGGATGCAGCCCGGCAGTTATCCTGCGCCATGGGCGGAATCGGCGATGGCAGCGGTCGCTTCGACGAAGGCGACCTTTCATGGACCAATGAGGCTTTGCCTCTGGAAGTTCGGCGCGCCCTTCTGGACAAGGCCCTGGATGAATTCCGATCGGCGAAGGCGGCGGGCAAGACCCGCGCGAGCGCCGACACTCCGAACCGTAAGGCCCAGACCCGCGCCGGGCCCGATTCAACAAGCAGGAAGGACAAACCGCAGGCGTGAGGCGTGCACCGCCCGCGCCCGCGATCAAGCCCGCGAGCCTTTTCCGTGCGGCTCGCGCCAGCGCTGCGGCACGTCGTCGCGCGGCACGGGATGGGCATGGGCCGGCAGGCGCGCACGCAAGGACTTCACTTCGCGCTCGAGCTCCTCGATGCGGTTGATGTAGCCAAGCAGAATCGCCACCGCGAACAGGTCCAGGTCCAGGTCCTGGCGCAGCCTGCCGGCGGCGCGCAGCGGCACGACGCACTCGGCGCTGAAGACCCGTCCCGTTTCGTTCGCCTGCAACGGCGTGAGCGCGCCGTACTCGATCAGTTCGTCCAGGTCCGCCGCGCTCAGGCCGCATGCGCGCGCGAGTTCTTGCACCGTGACGGTTTCGCGGGCGTCCAGCCAGCCGATTTCGACCACTTGGGCATTCATGACGCGTCCTCCTTCGCCACGACCGCGCGCGGGTTGAAGCGCGAGGCGCCGGCAAGGTCCTTGAACAGTTCCCGCTCGCGCTCGGTCAGGGTGGCGGGCACGTCGATGTGCACGGCGGCATACAGGTCGCCGCGCCCTCCGCGGCCGTTGGCCAGGCCGCGTCCGCGCAGCCGCAGCTTGCGGCCCGAGCGGGTGCCCGGCGGCACCGTGAGGACGACGGGTCCGTCCAGCGTGGGCACCTCAACCTCGGCGCCCAACGCCGCTTCCCAGGGGGCCAGCGCCAAGTCGAAGTGCAGGTCGTGCCCGTCGGGGCGAAAAACCGGGTGCGGTGCCAGCGCGACGTGCAGGTAGATGTCGCCGTCGGCCCCGCCGTTGCGGCCCTTGCCGCCCTTGCCGCGCAGCCTCAGCTTCTGGCCTTCCGTGACCCCGGGCGGGATCGTGACTTCCAGCCTGCGCCCGCCGCCCTCGTCCTCGAGGTTCAGGCCCAGGGTGGTGCCGCGGTGCGCATCTTCCAGGCTGACGCGGGCCGTGGTTTCGTAATCGCGGCCGTGCATGGGCACCGGCCCGCGCGGCGCGCCCCGATGGCGGCGGCCCAGCGCGTCCAGCAGGTCGGCCAGGTCGATGTCCTCGAACGACTGCGCGCCGGAGGCGTACTCGTGGGTCCACTGCGGGGGCGGCGCGAATTCCTGGCCGGCCGGACGCCGGCCCAGTTCGTCGTAGGCGGCGCGTTTTTCGGGGTCCTTCAGCGTGGCGTAGGCCTCGCCGATCTCCTTGAACTTCGCATCGGTGCCGGGTGTCTTGGAGACGTCGGGATGGTGTTGCCGCGCCAGTTTGCGGTAGGCCTTCTTGATCTGCTCGGCATCGGCGTCGCGAGGTACACCGAGTGCGGCGTAGTAGTCCTTGTATTTCAACGGATCACCACGCCCCTTTCTCCCCTCAGTGCACGCGCACCTCGAACCGGCGCTTGAGGCCGTCCAGATCGGTGATGCGGATGTGGCGCTTGTCCACTTCCAGCAGGCGCTGCTGCTGGAACGCGGTGAAGGTGCGGCTCACGGTCTCGAGCTTCATGCCCAGGTAGCTGCCGATCTCGGCGCGGCTCATGCGCAGGTGGAATTCGCGCTCCGAGTAGCCGCGCGCCGCGTAGCGCTGCGACAGGTTCAGCAGGAACGCGGCCAGTCGTTCGTCGGCGTTCATGCTGCCCAGCAGCATCATCAGGCTGTGCTCGCGCAGGATCTCGCGGCTCATCAGGCGGCTGATCACATGCTGCATGCCGCTGACCGAAGCGGCCAGGTCGGTGAGGTGCCCATAGGGAATGGCGCAGATGTCCGTGTCTTCGAGGGCCATGGTGGCGCTGGCGTGATGTCCTTGCGCCGCTCCGTCCAGGCCGACCAGTTCGCCGGCAATGTGAAAGCCGCTGACCTGCTCCCGGCCGTCGGACAGCATGAGGCTGGACTTGAGCGTGCCCGTGCGCACCGCATAGATGAACTGGAAGCGGTCGCCTTCGCGGTACAGAGTCTGCCCGGCCTTGATCTTGCGGCGGGCAAACTTCATGGTGTCGAGCCGGTCGACGTCGGCGCCGGCCATGCCGCAAGGCAGGCACAGGTCGCGCAGGTGGCAGGTCGAGCATTGCGTCCTGGCGGAGGTGACTGTGGGCGACTGGAGGGTTTGTCCGGCGGACGTGACGCGAATGCGGCTGACATTGGATTCGAGCGTGGCGGCGGACATTGTTCCTCCTCGGAGTGGCTTTGATTCAGTCTTGCGATGCGAGTTCGACGGCGGGTACGAGTTGATCGAACTCCGTGCTCTTGTCGAGAAAGCGCTGCGCGCCCTCGCCCAGATAGCGTTTGCGGTAGGCCGGGCCGGAGTTGTTGCTGAACACGACAAAGGCGATGTCGGGGGCAGCCTCCTTGACGGCGCGCAGGACCTGCAGGCCCGAGCCGCCTTCGAGTTGGACATCCAGCACCACCACATCGGGGCGGGCGGCCAGGATGCCGTCGATCGAGCCCTGCGGCGTTTCGGCATGGCCCACGATGGCCATGGCACGAGCGGCGAGCATTGCGGCCACGCGCTCGCGGATCATGGCCGAGTCGTCGGCCAGAAACACTCTGACGGGGGCATTCACGTCGCACGTTGACATGGGTCAATTGTGGCCGCTATCCGGCCTCCCCGGTATCGGAGCCGGCTGAATCGTAGCCTCGGCGGAATCCGGTTCCCGACTTCCATCGCGCCTAGCCAACCTAGGAATTTTCCTAGGTTGCCCCTGGGCGCGGCGCTGTTTGCGCGCCACGCGCCGCGTCTGCGGCCAAAGCACGAAAGGCCTTGAAATTTCGCGGGATTGACTCACATCAAAGACTTGATTCGTATACTGGGTGGAGTATAAATGCCGAACCGATCCATCGTTGCCATGCACCTCTTTCCGCCGTCGTTCGCTTTGCGCGCTCTGCCCTTGCTGTCGCTCGTCCTGGCGCTGGGGGCGCCAGCGCACGCCGCGCCAGCCATCGCGGTAGCGGTCGTCAAGGCCAATGCGCAGGCGGTCGCCGCCGGCTATGCGCTCGACGGCGTGGTCGAGCCCGTCAAGCAAAGCACCGTGGCCGCGCAAGCCGCGGGCCGCATCAGCCAGCTCGCCGTGAAGGCGGGCGACCGCGTGCGCCCGGGCCAGTTGCTCGCCACCATCGACGACCGCGAAAGCCAGGCCGGGCTGCAACGCAGCCGCGCCCAGGCGGCCCAGGCCGAAGCCGAATTGCGCAATGCGCAGGCCCACGCGCAGCGCACGCGCGAACTGCAGGCCAAGGGCTTCGTCAGCAAGGCAGCCCTGGACACGGCCGAGGCGGCATACAAGGCCGCACAGGCGGGACGCGACCAGGCTGCGGCGGGCCAGCGCCAGTCGACGATCGCCCAGGAATTCACCAGGGTGACCGCGCCTTACGAGGGCTGGGTCCTCGAAACGCTGGCCCAGCCCGGTGACCTGGCCGTGCCCGGCAAGCCGCTCCTGACCCTCTACGCACCCCTGCCCTTGCGCGCCGTGGTCCACGTGCCGGCCTCGCGCGCCGCCGCCGCGCGAGGCGCTACCGAGGTGCAGGTGCTGGTGCCCGATGGCGAGGCCAGCGGCCGATGGATCAGCCCCACCGAGCGCACGATGCTGCCCGCCGCCGACCCGGTGGCGCAGACGCTGGAGTGGCGGCTCGAGCTACCGGCCGCCGCGACCCGCACCCTCGCGCCGGGACAGCAGGTGCGTGTGCGGTTTGCCGCCGGCGCGCAGCGGCGCCTGATGGTGCCGGCAAGCGCCGTGCTGCACCGGGGCGAACTGACGGCCGTCTATGTGGTGTCGCCCGACGGCGCCCGCTTCGTGCTCAAAGCTGTGCGCCTGGGCGCCGACCACGGCGCCGCTGGAGTTGAAATCCTGGCCGGCCTCAGCGCGGACGATTCGGTCGCGCTGCACCCGGTCCGGGCCGGCCTGGCCGGCGCGCGCCCGGCGATCGCGCCTTGAATACGACATGACACCGGGCACGACCACTTCGGCCCCGACCGCGCGCCTGGGCATCTCCGGCCGCGTCGCCGCAGCGTTCCAGGCGAATGCCATCACGCCGCTGCTGGCGATCGTCGCGCTGTTGCTGGGGCTGTTCGCCGTGCTCGTCACCCCGCGCGAGGAAGAGCCGCAGATCAACGTGACCATGGCCGATGTGCTGATCGCTTTCCCGGGGGCCGGCAGCGCCGACGTGCAGAACATGGTGGCGCGCCCGGCCGAGCAGGTGCTGTCACAGATCGCGGGCATCGAGCATACCTACTCGGTGGCCAGGCCGGGGCTGGCGGTGCTCACGGTGCAGTTCAAGGTCGGCGTGCCGCGCACCGAGGCGCTGGTGCGCCTGTACGACGTGCTCAACGCCAACCAGGACTGGCTGCCGCGCGACCTGGGCGCGCTGCCGCCGATCGTCAAGCCCAAGGGCATCGACGACGTACCGGTGCTGGCGGTGACGCTGTGGAGCCGCGACATGCTGGCGGCCAACGACCTGGAACGGGTCGCGCGCACGTTGGAGGCCGAGCTCAAGAGCGTGGCCGGGACGCGCGAGGTGCAGACCATCGGCGCGCCGGGACGCGCGGTGCACGTCTGGCTGGACCCCGTGCGCATGCGCGACCGCGGCGTGGACCTGCTCGGGCTCAAGACCACCCTGGCGGCCGCGAACATGGGCATGCCTTCGGGCGCGGTGCTCGACGCCTCGGATGCGGACGCCCGCATGCTCAGTGTGCAGACGGGCGATTTCCTGAGAACCGAAGAAGACATCGCCGCGCTGGTGGTCGGCGTGAGCCAGGGCAAGCCGCTCTATCTGCGGGAGGTCGCGCGCATCGAGGCCGGCGCGCGGCTGCCGCAGCGCTATGTCTGGCTGACGCCCGGTGCGGCATCGGCCGCGAACAATGGCGGCGAGGCCGCCGCGGCCGCGCAGACCGGCCAGGTCTATCCGGCCGTGACGATCACCGTCACCAAGAAGCCGGGCGAGAACGCGGTGGACGTGGCACGTTCAGTGCGCGACCGGCTGGAATCGCTGCGCAATACCGTGATCCCCGCCAACATCGAAACGACCGTGACCCGCGACTACGGCGAAACCGCCGCGGAAAAGGCCAACAAGCTGATCCAGAAGCTCGCGTTCGCCACCGCCTCGGTGATCGTGCTGGTGGGGCTGGCCCTGGGCCGGCGCGAAGCGGCCATCGTCGGCGCGGCGGTGATCCTGACCCTGACCGCGACGCTGTTCGCTTCGTGGGCCTGGGGATTCACGCTCAACCGGGTGTCGCTGTTCGCCCTGATCTTCTCCATCGGCATCCTGGTGGACGACGCGATCGTCGTGGTCGAAAACATCCATCGCCACCAGCACCTGAGTCCCGGCAAAGCGCTGCGCGAGATCGTTCCCGGCGCCGTGGACGAAGTGGGCGGCCCGACGATCCTGGCCACGCTTACCGTGATCGCGGCGCTGTTGCCCATGGCTTTCGTCTCCGGGCTGATGGGCCCCTACATGAGCCCGATCCCGATCAACTCGAGCCTGGGCATGGCGATATCGCTGGCGATCGCGTTCACCGTGACGCCCTGGCTGGCGCTCAAGCTGATGCAGCCCCATGGCCACGCCGCTGCGCCGGACCATGCGAGCGGCTGGGCCGCGCGGCTGCAGGCCGGGTTCACGTGGCTGCTCACGCCGCTGCTTGCCAGCGCGCGCAAGCGCTGGTTCCTGCTGGCGGGAATCCTGGGCGCGCTGCTGCTGTCGGTCGCGATGGCCGCCCTGCAATGGGTCGTTCTCAAGATGCTGCCGTTCGACAACAAGAGCGAGTTCCAGGTGGTGGTGGAAATGCCCGCCGGCACGCCGCTCGAAAGCACGGCCGCCGCGTTGCACGAGATGGGCGCCTATCTGGCCCGCCAGCCCGAGGTGCGCGACCTGCAGGGCTACGCTGGGACCGCCAGCCCCATCACCTTCAACGGGCTGGTGCGCCAGTACTACCTGCGGGCGGACTCCGAGCAGGGCGACCTGCAGGTCAACCTGGCCGACAAGCAGCACCGAACCGAGCAAAGCCATGCGATCGCCCAGCGGCTGCGCCCGGCGCTGGAGCAGATCGGCCTGCGTCACCACGCGCGCGTGAAGATCGTCGAGGTGCCGCCCGGTCCGCCCGTCGTGAGCCCGCTCGTGGCCGAGGTCTACGGCCCCGACGAAGCCGGGCGCCAGCAGCTTGCCCGGCGCGTCGCCGAAGCCTTCGGCCGCACGGCAGGCGTCGTCGGCGTGGACAGCTCCGTCAAGGAGGATGCGCGGCAGGTGCACCTGTCGGTGCGCAGGCAGCGCGCGGAGTCGCTCGGCATTCCGGTGTCGGCCGTGGCGCGGACCGTCCACTCGGCGCTTTCGGGCGTGGACGCGGCCTATCTGCACGACGGACACAGCAAATATCCGGTGCCGGTGCGGCTGCAATTGCCGCTTGGGTCCCAGGTCGGCCTGGACGCCGTGCTGGCCCTGCCGATGCGCGCGGCATCCGGCCGCATGGTTCCCCTGTCGGAGCTGGTGGAGCTGGACCCCGGCACGATCGACAAGCCGCTGTTCACGAAGGACCTCAAGCACGTGAGCTACGTGTACGGTGACGTCGGGGCGCGCATGAGCGACGGCGCCCCATCGCGCACGCCCGATTCGCCGTTGTACGGCCTGTTCGCGATCCGCGCCAGGCTCGGCGCGGCGGCGGTGCCGGGCACCGGCGAGCTGGGCGAGTACTGGATCCGCCAGCCGGCCGACCCGTACCGCGCCTACGCGGTCAAATGGGACGGCGAATGGCAGGTCACCTACGAGACGTTTCGCGACATGGGCGCGGCGTACGCCGTCGGCCTGGTACTGATCTACCTGCTGGTGGTGGCCCAGTTCCGCAGCTATCTCACCCCGCTCGTGATCATGGCGCCGATCCCGCTCACGATCATCGGCGTGATGCCCGGCCACGCCATGCTCGGCGCGCAATTCACCGCCACCAGCATGATCGGCATGATCGCCCTGGCCGGCATCATCGTGCGCAATTCGATCCTGCTGGTCGACTTCATCGAACTGCAGGTGGCGCGGGGCGTTGCGTTCCGCAGCGCGGTCGTGCATGCGGCGGCGGTGCGCGCGCAGCCGATCGCCCTGACAGGACTGGCCGCCATGACCGGCGCCTTCTTCATCCTCGACGACCCGATCTTCAACGGCCTGGCCGTCTCGCTTGTCTTCGGCATCCTCGTGTCGACCCTGCTCACCCTGGTGGTGATCCCGGTCCTGTACTACGCGCTGTACCGCCGCCGCTTCGAGGCCGGATCGGGCCCGAGGGCGCCGCGCCCGCCGACTGATTTTGTTCATCAACCTGGAGTCGCATCATGACCGTCGAACGCTACATCCGCATCTTCGCGGGACTTTTCATTCTCGTTTCGTTGGCACTGGGGGTTGAGGGCAGCCCGCTGTTCGTCAGCCGCTGGGCGCTCGCCTTCACTGCTTTTGTCGGCGCGAACCTGCTCCAGTTCGGATTCACCAGGGTCTGCCCGCTCGGTATCATGCTCAAAAAGCTGGGCGTGCCGGAAACGACGGCATGCGGCCGCAACTGAGAAAAGCACCATGTCCGAAGAAACGATCCGCGTCGAATTGACGCAGCGCCACGATTTCCAATTTACCGCGCGGTTCGGCGGCACCGTCCCCGAGCTGGTGGTCGACGAGCCCGCCCCGCTCGGCGAAGGCGCCGGCCCGTCGCCCAAGCACTTGCTGGCGGTGGCCGTGGGAAGCTGCCTGGCCGAATCCCTGCTGTTCGCCTTGCGCAAGTTCAAGCAGAAGCCCGAGCCGATCGCCTGCAGCGTCGAGACGGGCGTGGGCCGCAATGCGCAAGGCCGCCTGCGCGTGCAGACCATGAAAGCGGTCCTGACGCTGGGAGTGGCGGCCTCGTCGCTGCAGCACCTCGACCGCGTGCTGGGTCAGTTCGAGGCTTTCTGCACCGTGACGCAGAGTGTCGGAGAGAGCATCGCCATCACCGTGGAAGTCTGGGACGCGGCCGGCGTGCGCCTGAAGTGATGGCTTCGCTGACCAACGCATCGGCCCGCGCCGACATCCTGACCCGCCTGAAGCGCGCCGAGGGCCAGCTGCGCGGAATCCAGCGCATGGTGGAAGAAGGCGCGACCTGCCTGGACGTCGCGCAGCAGTTCTCGGCCGTGCGCAAGGCCCTGGACAGCACTTACGTGCGCATGACGATGTGCATGCTGGAGCAGGAGCTGCAGGCGCGCCTTCAAAGCAGCGGCAAGCCCGCAAGCGAGCTCGGCGCCCTGATGGCCGACTTGCAGAAGCTGCTCACGCGCATGGGGTGACGCGGGACGCGAACTGTCTGGACAGCGCCTGACGCAGATCAAGGTATTAGGGCGCGCGGCCTACTAGAGTGAATTCGTGCCCCAGAGGACTCCAACCCTCCTTGAGGCCAGGTTCCGGCGTCCTTTGAATCGCCGGGATGGAGGAGACGGCATCAGACCGGAGCGGTCCAGCGCGGCCATCCGGGGTCTCCACCGGCCCGCCGCCCGTGCATACGGCCGGCGGGTTTTTTTGACTCGGGCCAGCGCGAAGTTGTGCGGGGAATCGCGGGCCGCGTCAGTGCGCCGCCGCGGCCAGCTCGTGCGAAACCCGCCGCTCCAGTTCCGCCACGCCAACACTGGTGAGGTCCAGTTCGTGCAAGCCGGCCAACAGGCGCCGGGTGATTTTCCCGAGGGCCGCCCGGAGTTCCGCGAGGAACGAAGCCGAGGCAAAGATGGTCAGGCTGCGAAAGTGCCCCTGCCGGCCCTCGTGTTCGAGGTACTGGGCCAGCTCGTGGGCAAAACGCGTGCACTCCTTGCGCTTGGCGTCCAACAGGGGTTCGCTGGGCTGGCCGCGGCCGGCCGGGTGGACGAAACTCTCCAGGACCACCATCGCACTGCCGGGTTCCTGCTGCAGGACCCGCGCCCGGGTCGCATTGGCGATCAGGATCCAGTCGGGTTTTGGTCTTGTGTGCATCGAAGTTAGCGCAAAGCCCCAGAGCTCCTCGATACGATAGGCCCGTGCCCCCCGGACCGCCTTGACAAGCGTCAAACTCATCGTCAGGCCCGGCACTGCCCGGCCGCCAGCAGCACCAGGGGATACGTCACCACCGGTTCGCCCACCCGGCCCCGGCGAGCCCTTCAAGCGCCGTCAAACGCCCTTGAAACCCGTTCCGCGCACGCCTATAACTCCCAGTCCACTCACGAAAGGAGCCGAGCCATGATGGTCGCACGCTGGAGCATTGATGCGAAGTTCGGATACAAGCAGAACGTGGTGGACATGATGCAGCGCTGGCTGCGCGAGATCGGACCCAAGGTGGGCATCACACCGGAAAAAACCCGCTTGCTGACCGGCTCGGTCGGCGCGCTGGAAGCCACTGTCCAGTCGGAGCACGTGGTCGAGAATCTGGCTGAATTGAACCAGGTCTGGGACCGGTTGGCGGCGCTTCCGGAGCACCAGAAGTGGGGCAAGGAGCTGGAACCCCACGTGGTCTCCGGGACCAGCCGCTGGGAAATCTATCGCCTGCTGTAGCCTGCTGCCGGTGCGAGCCCGGGGGCCCGAGCGCTATTCGGCCAGGCCGTGCCGGATGGCGTAACGGATCAGCTCGCTGGCATTTTGCAAGCCCATCTTTTGCATCAGGTTGGCCTTGTGTGTGCTCACGGTCTTTACCGAGAGCTTCAGCTGGGCCGCGATCTCCGTGACCGAGACACCGGCGGCGAGCAGGCGAAACACCTCGAACTCGCGGTCCGACAGCGTTTCGTGCGGATGGGTTTCGCTGCCCGGCATGGCTCCGAGGGCCAGTTGCTCGGCCACCTCCGGAGTGACGAAGGCGCCACCCCCGGCGATCTTGCGGATCGCCTGCTCGAGCTGGGCCGGGGCGCTTTCCTTGGTCAGATAGCCGCTCGCGCCCGACTTGATGGCGCGCACGGCGTATTGCAGTTCCTGGTGCATGCTCAACACGAGGATGCGCAGCTTCGGCTTTTCCGAGCGCACCAGCTTGATCAGTTCCATGCCGCTGCGCCCGGGCATGGAAAGGTCGAGCACCAGAATGTCGAAGTCCAGGTCACGCACCCTCTGCATGACCTGTCCGCCGTCCGCGGCTTCGCCGGCGACGCTCATGTCCTTGACCTCGGAGACGATGCGCTTGAGTCCTTCGCGAACAATGGCGTGATCGTCCGCGATGACGATTCTGATCATTTCTCCGCCCCGCTCTCCTGCACGGGGATGAGCACTTGAATGCGGGTTCCCTTGCCCGGCTGGCTGTCGATCTCCACCGTCCCCTTGAGCAGCTGGGCCCGCTCGCGCAGGCCCATCAGGCCCAGGGAGTGCGGCTTGCGCGGCGCCACCGTGGAAAACCCCTGGCCGTTGTCGCGCACTTCCAGCACGACGGCCTGGCCGGTATGGGTGATGACCACGCCGGCTTCGCTGGCGCGGGCGTGCTTGCCCACGTTGGCCAGCGACTCCTGCACGATCCGGAACACCGCGGTCGCGTAGGGTTCCTGCAGCTCCAGCTCCTCGTCCACGGCAACCTCGCAAGGCACACCCGTGCGCTGGGTGAATGTGTGGGCCAGCCACTCGATCGCCGGCGCCAGGCCCAGGTCGTCCAGCAGCAACGGACGCAGATCGGCGGCGATGCGCCGGGTGGCGGCAACCGTGGTGTCCAGCATGCTGACCATGTCGGCCAGCTTGGCCACCGCCTTTTCAGGTTCGGCCGGCGCGTTGTCGCGCAGCCAGATCGTGTCCATCTTCAACGCCGTGAGCGACTGCGCGAGTTCGTCGTGCAGCTCGCGTGCGATGCGGCTTTTCTCGCCTTCGCGCAGGGCATGCGCCTCCGCCGCGAACGAGCTCAGCTCGTCCTGGGCCCGCACGCGTTCCGTGATATCGCGCAGGATCACCGTGAAAATCTTGCCCTCGGCCGTATCCAGCTGCGAGATCGACGCTTCCATCGGGAATTCCTCGCCGTTGGCGCGCTGCCCGTGGAGCACGGTGCCGTCGCCCATGCGTCGCGACGTGGTGCCGGTGCGGTCGAAACGCCGGACATGCGCGCCATGGCTGCCGCGGTAGCGCTCCGGCATCAGCTTGTCCAGGGGAGCGCCCAGCGCTTCTTCGCCGGTCCAGCCGAAGATTCTTTCCGCCGCCCGGTTGTACATCACGATGCGCTGTTGCTCGTCCATCGTGATGATGGCGTCCATGGCCGAGTCCAGCAGTCCGGACAGCCGCGCCGCGAGCCGGGTATGGCGCTCCTCGGCCTGCAGCCGCTCGGTGATGTCGCGCAGGATCACCGTGTACAGCTTGCCCTGCGGCGTGTCCAGCTGCGAAATCGACGCGTCCATCGGGAATTCCTGGCCGTTGGCGCGCAGGCCGTAGACGATCCGCAGGCCCCCCATGCGCCGGGACGTGACGCCGGTGGCGCCGAACCGCTCGACGTGCTGCGCGTGCGTGGGCCTGAAGCGGCCGGGGATGAGCTTTTCCAGCGGCTGCCGCAGGATCTCGTTGCGCGGCCAGCCGAAAATCCGCTCGGCGGAGCGGTTGTACAGGACGATCGTCTGCCGCTCGTCGATCGTGATGACGGCGTCCATCGCCGAATCGAGCACGCCCGCCAGGAGCGCGGCGGCATTCCCGGCGTCGTCGCCGCTCAGGGTCGTCGCGTGATCGAGAATATGAACGGGCGAAGGTGGCACGGTTCAGTATCGCATGCGCTGATTGCCCCCAATTTACATGAAGTTAAAGGGCTTAGACAAATGTCTTAATGGGTGATTGCCGAGCCAGCTCATCCATATGAAAGCCCGTGCCCCGGCCTGCTTGGCGGAACGCGCCAAGTCCTCCGCGCCCGATGCCCACAAACAGCCTGGGGGCTTGCCAGGCGGCTGCCGCTAGGCAGCGGGCTGCGCGCGTGCGAGCAGGTCGCGTACCTGCTCGTCGCCGGTCTGCGAGAAGTCGCGGTAGTACTGGCCCACGCTGTAGAAGTCCGGCGGGCTCAAGACGCAGACGAACTCGTCGGCCGCCGTGCCGATGAGTTCCTGCGCTTCCGGCGGGGCCACCGGCACCGCGGCAACGATCCAGGCCGGGCTCGCGCTTCGCAATGCCTTGAGCGCCACGTTCATCGAAGCTCCGGTGGCCACGCCGTCGTCCACGACGATGACCGTGCGGCCATCGACCGGCACGGCTTTGCGCTTGCCGCAGTAGAGCGCGTGCCGCCGTATCAGCTCGAGACTCTCCGCGGCGATGATCTCATCGAGCTGACGCGCGCTCACGCCGTAGCTGGCCACGATCTTCGGGTCGATGTGCATCGCACCCGCGCTTGCGATCGCGCCCATCGCCAGTTCCGGCTGGCGCGGCACGCCCAGCTTGCGCACGATCAGCAGGTCCAGCGGCGCGCCCAGTGCGCGCGCGACCTCCCATGCCACCGGAACGCCCCCACGCGGCAGGGCCAGCACGACCACGTCCTTGCGCCCTGCATATGCCTGCAATCGCTCAGCCAACGCGCGGCCAGCCGCGGCGCGGTCGGTGAATAGATCGCTCATGGAACCCTCCTGCATTGCAAGTGATCCACGTTAGGCCACTGCGCCGAAAGCAGGCTTGACCCACATCAACCGTCGCTCCGGCCCGCGGCGGCACCGCCCGGGCGGGTGCACTGCAAGCTTGACGATGATCAACGCTCGCGGCGACGGCCGTCAAGTAGACTGGTTCGACTTCAGGAGCGACACCATGAACGATGCAACGCAGCCTTCCAAAGACGGCCAGAAGCGTCTCGCCGAGGATTTCAAAGCCGTGGTCAAGGACGCCGAAGAACTGCTGCGGCATGCGGCGCGCGATGCCGGCGACGGCTACAACGAAGCCCGCGCGCGGCTGGAGCAAAGCATCAAGGCCGCGCGCGCGGAACTCGAGATGCTGGAAAAGGCGGTGCTTGAGAACACGCGAAGGGCCGCCCGCGCGACCGACAACTATGTGCACGAGCATCCGTGGGAATCAGTGGGCATCGGCGCGGCCGCCGGGCTGCTGCTGGGCCTGCTGATCGCCCGCAGGTAGGCCGATGGCCCTGGGCCAGTCCTTGATCCGGTTGGGCGCCAGTTCGCTGCTGCTGGCACGGCAGCGGCTCGAGCTCGCCTCGCTCGACGTCGAGGAGGAATTGCTGCGCCTCGGAGTGCTGCTCGCCGGCGCCCTGGTCACGGCGCTCATGCTGGCGCTGGCGCTGGCCGGCGCCGCGGCAACCTTCGTGATCTATTTCTGGGAAGGCGCCCGGCTGGCCGCGTCCCTGGGCGTCACTGCCTTTTTCGCCCTGGCCGGCGCGCTCATGGCGTGGCGCCTCGCCCGCGCGATGCGCGACAAGCCGCGTTTCCTGGCCGCGACCCTCGCCGAACTGGACAAGGACAGGGAACAATGGCGGGCTGGCCCGTGACGGCCCGCCTGCAGGCGATCGCCCGGCAGCGCGCCCTGCTCCGCGACGAAATCCAGCAGCACCGGGCCGGGCTGCACGGCACGCTGGCCGCGCTGCGCAACGACCTTGCGATCGCGGGCCTGGGCCTGATCGCCGGCCGGGCGCTGGTCCGCCGTCCCTGGTTGCGCGCCCTCGCGCTGGGCGGCCTGGCCGCCGTCGCCGCCGCGCGGCTGGCGGTCCGGCGCTAACACGGCACGATCCGCCCCTCCGATCCCGTTATTGCTGCGGGCAGCCGTCCGGCCGCTCACCGGAGGGGAGCGGACATGCGTTCACTTCGGCGGCCGGCGTGCCCAGCAGAGCCGTGAGCGCGTTCGACACGGTACTGATCGCCCAGAACGCGAAGAAGCTCACCGTGTACACGCTCTGGCGCGACCACGCCAGCGGCCGGCCGAACCAATGCAGGTCCTGCGGGTCCACAACGGCGAACACGACCAGTTCGAGCACGCAGGCCGAGAGAAATGCCGGCCAGGCGATCCACATCAGTTTCTGGTTCCACATGGCCTGTCTCCTCGGGTCAGGGCGGCGGCGTGGCCGCGTGGTTGCGGCCTTGCACCGCCGGCATCAGGGCGCGGGCCCTCGCCGGGCTCTTGTCGACGACGGCCGTCGGGCGCCGTTGCGCGGCTTCGGCCAGCACGGGGTCGGGGCTGCCCGCGGCGATCCAGAACGTCGCCAGCCCGGCCACCACGACGGCCGCCGGTCCGGCGATCAACAGCCACACATAGCCGTGTTTCCACCAGGGTGCATGCGGTTGTTGCTGATTCATGCCTGCGCTCCTTATCTCGGCACCAGAAAGGCCGACTTTTCGCTGACTTGCGCCTCGCCCGAAACGGCGCCGATACGGAAATGGATGGGATGCGAGCCGGGCGGCGCCGCGCCGTAGGGCACCTGCAGCCGCACGGCGACCCAGCGCGACTCGGCCGGCCCGACGAGCACCTGCGCCTCCGACGCGACCGCCAGGCCCGGCAGGCCTTCGGCGGCAATGCGATAGCGTTGCGGCTCCTCGGTGGCGTTCATGATCTGCAGCCGGTACACGTTCTCGAGCTTGCCGCCGGCAACGATCCGGGAAAGCGCCGCGCGGTCGCGCACCACGTCGACCTTCAGCGGCGTGCGGACCACCAGGCTGGCCACCAGCGCCGCGGACAGGGCCAGCAGCACCGCGCCGTACACCAGCACGCGGGGCCGCAGCACATGGCTCAGGATTTCCGATCGGTTCCAACCGCTGGCCATCGCGTGCTGCGTGCTGAAGCGGATCAGGCCGCGCGGGTAGTTCATCCGGTCCATCACGCCGTCGCACACATCCACGCAGGCGGCGCAGCCGATGCATTCGTACTGCAGGCCCTCGCGGATGTCGATGCCGGTGGGACAGACTTGCACGCACAGCCTGCAGTCCACGCAGGCGCCCAGCGAAAGTGCCGCCGGGTCGGCCTTGCGCGAACGCGGGCCGCGCGGCTCGCCGCGGCCGGGGTCATAGCTGACGATAAGCGTGTCGGGGTCGAACATCGCGCTCTGGAAACGCGCATACGGGCACATGTACTTGCACACCTGCTCGCGCAGGAAGCCCGCGTTGCCATAGGTGGCGAGGCCGTAAAAGAGAACCCAGAACCACTCCCACGGTCCGAAGGACAGTGTGAAGGCCTGGGCCCACAACGTGCGGATGGGCGTGAAATACCCGACGAAGGTGAAGCCGGTCCATAGGCCCAGCACGACCCACAACAGGTGCTTGGTTGCCTTGCGGGCCAGCTTGGACGAGGACATCGGCGACGCGTCCAGCCGGATGCGCGCGTTGCGCTCGCCTTCCACCTTGCGCTCGATCCACAGGAAGATCTGCGTGTAGACCGTCTGTGGACAGGCGAACCCGCACCACAGCCTTCCGGCGACGGCGGTGAACAGGAACAGCGACAGCGCGCAGATCACCAGCAGCGCCGTGAGGTAGATGAAATCCTGCGGGTACAGCACGTAGCCCAGGATGTAGAAACGGCGCGCACCGAGGTCGAACAGCACGGCCTGCCGTTCGCCCCACTGCAGCCATGGCAGCCCGTAGAACACGAGCTGCGTCAGGAACACCAGGCCCCAGCGCCAGCGCGCGAACAGCCCCCGCACCGCTCGCGGGTAGATCTTCTTCTGCGCCTCGTAGAGCGATTCGCCGGCGTCCGCGGCCGCCACGGCGATCGGGATTACCTTTGCGGGCGCGCGCAAGACGAATGACTCCGCCTGCGGCGGGGATGACGATGGACCGACCAATTCGGCTTCATTTGTCATTTGTCATCTGTCACTTGTCGCTGGGCGCGGCGACGCGCGCTCAGGGCTTGGCCATCGCGGGCTTGTTGGAAAGTCCCCAGACGTATCCCGCCAGGACGTGGATCTGCGCCGGGGTCAGCTTGTTGGCCTGGGCCGGCATCTCATTGAACTTGCCGTTGTTGACCATGGCGATGATCGCCTGTTCGCCCCAGCCGTGCAGCCAGATATCGTCGGTGAGATTGGGCGCGCCCAGGGCCGGGTTGCCCTTGCCATCCATGCCGTGGCAGGCCGCGCACGCCGCGAACTTCGGCTTGCCGAGCTGGGCCCGCACCGAATCGTGCGGGCTCTTCGACAGGCTCAGCACATAGTGGGCGACGTTCCTGACGTCGTCGGGCGTGCCCACGGCGGCGGCCATCGGCGGCATCTGGCCGCGCCGGCCCTGCATGATCGTTTCGGCGATCTTGTCCGCCGTGCCGCCGTGCAGCCAGTCCGCGTCGACGAGATTGGGAAAGCCCTTGCTGCCGCGTGCATCCGATCCGTGGCACTGGGCGCAGTTGTTCATGAACAGGCGCTCGCCGATGGCCACGGCATGGGGGTCGCCCG
>DATMBW010000182.1:0-9368 GCA_035559095.1 Ramlibacter sp. | reverse complement strand
GACGTCATCCTGCTCAGCGGCTCGGTGGCCGAGGTGCCCCACTCCCTGCTGGAACAGCTCAAGGTCGGCGGGCGGCTGGCAGGCGTCGTCGGGGTCGAACCGGTCATGCGCGCGACCTTCATCACGCGCACCGGCCAGGCGTCTTTCAGCACGGCCCAGCCGTGGGATACCGTCGCGCCGCGGCTGGCCAATTTCCCCGAGCCTTCCAGGTTCCACTTCTAAGAGGGAAGCCGTCGTTCGATGATCGCCCAAGTGCGCCCTGCCGGTCTCGCCGAGTGGATCCGGGGCCAGGCCGCCGGCCGGCCGGCGATCGTGCTTGACGTGCGCGAGCCCCGGGAATTGCAGGCCGCCAGCGTCAAGGCCGATGGCTTCGAGCTCGTGGCGATCCCGATGAACGAACTGCCGGCCCGGCTGGCCGAACTCGACCCGGCGCGGCCCGTTGCCTGCCTGTGCCATCACGGTAATCGTAGCCAGCGTGTCGCGGCCTACCTTGCACAGAATGGTTTCGTGCGGCTGGCCAACATCGCCGGAGGCATCGAAGCCTGGTCGATCGAGCTCGATCCGACCGTGCCCCGCTACTAATAAGCTTCTCACGCTCAAAAGGACGGACCATGAACTTGACGCGGCTTCTTCCCCTGTCGCTGGCTTTGGGCGCGGCATTCGCCGTTCCCGCGCGCGCGCAAAGCCTGCTCGATCTGTATGAGTCGGCGCGCGCTTACGACGCGACGTGGCAGTCCGCCAAGGCCCAGTACGACGCCAACCTGTTCCGCGCCGAGCAGGCCAGCGCCGGAATCCTGCCGTCGGCCAACCTGGCCGCCGGCCTGTCGCGCACGCAGTTCGAAACCACCTTTCCGCGGGCCGAGCGCACCTTCACCGCGCAGACCGGGACGCTCAGCGCCTCCCAGCCGCTGTACCGGCCCGCCAACTTCGCCGCCTATGAGCAGGGCAAGCGCCAAGTCGAGCTCGCGCAGGCCCAACTGGTCTCCGCCAGCCACGACCTGATGATCCGGGTCAGCCAGGCCTATTTCGACGTGCTGGCGGCGCAGGACACCCTGACTTTCGTGCGGGCGCAGAAAGAGGCCGTGGCCGAACAACTGGCGTCCGCCAAGCGCAATTTCGAGGTCGGCACGACCACCATCACCGACACCCGTGAGGCCCAGGCGCGCTATGACCTGGTGATCGCGCAGGAGATCGCGGCGGAGAACGACCTGCGCGTCAAGAAGCTCGCGCTGGACACGCTGGTGGGCAAGCCCGAGGTGCAGCCCCAACCGCTGGCGGTGCCGACCGACCTGCCCGCGCCGCAGCCGGCCGACGTGAATGCCTGGGTGCAGCAAGCCGAGGAGAGCAGCCCCGCCATCCTGCAGGCCAGGACGGCGGTGGAGGTCGCCCAGCTTGAAACCGAAAAGGCCAAGGCCGGCCACAAGCCGACGCTGGACCTCACGGTCAGCTACAACGTCATACGCAACCCGAACGGCAACACCCAGGTTGGCGTGTTCAACCGCACCGACACCGGCACCGTGGGCCTTGCATTCAACCTGCCGCTGTTCGCGGGCTTCGCGACGCAGAACCGCATTCGCGAAACCCTGTCATTGGAAGAAAAGGCCCAGGCCGACCTGGAAGCGACCCGTCGCAGCGTCGCGCAATCGACCCGCACCGCTTTCTACGGCGTGGTATCCGGCCAAGGCCAGGTCAAGGCGCTGGAGGCGGCCGAGGCCTCGAGCCTGAGCGCGCTCGATGCCAACCGCCTGGGCTACCAGGTCGGCGTGCGCATCAATATCGATGTGCTCAACTCACAAAGCCAGCTGTTCCAGACCAAGCGCGACCTGGCGCAAGCGCGCTACAACGTGCTGCTGGGCCACCTGAAACTTCGCCAGGCCAACGGCACGCTGATGCCGGAAGACCTGGCCCGGATGAACGCGTTGCTGGTGAAGAAGTAGGAAGCGAATACCGAAAACCGAATACGGACTCCCGTACGCGAAGGGAGTCTTCTGCGCCAACCCTACCTTTGAATCAGCGCCAGCACCGCATTCGCGGTTTTTTCCGCGGCGCCCCGGTGGGCGCACGAGAACGCCGTCGCTGCGCGCACGGCCGTTTCGCGGCGCACCGGGTCGCAGGCCAGTGCCACCGCGCAGCGTACTGCCTCTTCCAGCGTTTCCACACGCAGCGCAGCTCGCGCCTCTTGCGCCAGCTGCGCCGCCTCGGTGAAGTTGAAGGTGTGCGGTCCCATCACGACGGGACAGCCGCATGCCGCCGCCTCGATGAGGTTCTGGCCACCCAGCGGCGCGAAGCTGCCGCCCAGCAAAGCCACATCGGCCATACCGTAATACAGCGCCATTTCGCCAAGCGAGTCGCCGATCCACACGTCAGCGGCCTCGGGCTGCGCGGTCCACTGGCTGCGCCTTGACACGGACAGGCCGTTTTGCACGGCCAGCGCGGCCACCTCGTCGAAGCGCTGCGGATGGCGGGGAACCACCAGCCACTGCACCTGCTGCGCGCCTGCATCCGTGCTGCGAGGCGCCCAACCGGCCCGGGCCAGCGCACGGTTGGCCTGCAGCACACCGAAGAAATCGGCCTCCTCGCCCTCGCGCGAACTGGCGAACATGACGACCGGGCCGCGGGCGGCGCCGCGCCAGTCCCGTCCCCGCTGCAGTTGCGCCGCATCGGGCGTCGCGTCGAACTTCAGGTTGCCGAACACACCGTTGACCATGGCGCCCGCCTCGGCCAGTCGCATGGCATCGGTCTCGGTCTGCGCCCACACGGCGGCCAGCGACGCGTAGGCGGGCCGTGACAGGCGCGACAGCCGCCGCGCCTGCGTGAGCGACTTTTCGCTCAGGCGCGCGTTGGCCAGCGCCACCGGCAGCGCGCGCGCCTTGCATTGCGCGACCAGGTTGGGCCACACCTCGGTTTCCATCAGGATACCCAGGCTCGGCTGGAAATGATTGAGGAAGCGCCGCACGGCCCTGGGCGCATCCCAGGGCAGCCAGGCCTGCGCATCGCCCGCACGCAACAGCCGCGCGCCTTCGGCCCGGCCGGTGGCCGTGCCGTGCGTGAGCAGCACCCGCACGTCCGGCCGCAGCTCGCGCAGGCGTTCCAGCAGAATCGCGGCCGCCCGTGTTTCCCCGAGCGAGACCGCATGGATCCACACGGCCCCCGGTTCGGCCGGTGCGCGGTAGATGCCGAAGCGTTCGTCGATCGCGTGCAGGTAGCCCGGTTCGGCGGCCCCGCGGCGCCTGAGCTTGTGGCGCAGGAACGGCTGCGCCCCGATCACCATCAATGAATAGAGCGGCCGGATCACGATGGCGCCTTGACCTGCTGCCAGGCCTGCCATACGGCCTGAACGCCCGGAGTCGGCTGTGCATAGACGGCTCGCTGGCGCGGCACTTGCGCGCCTGAATGCAATGGACCGGTGCGCCAGGCCGTGTCGAAGTTGTAGATCTGCACATGCGGTTTGTCGAGCGCGACGGCGATGTGGCTCAGCCCGCTATCGACGCCGATCACGCCCGCGCCCGCCGCGAACCGGTCGGCCAGGCTGCCCAGGTCCAGCCGGGGCCAGGCCTGTGCAGCCGCACCCAACGCGCCCGCGAGCCGCTCGCTTCGTTCGCGCTCCGCGTCGTCGCCGTGCGGCAGGCCCAGCGTGAAGCCTTGCGCGATCAGCCGCCGGCCCAGCTCGAGCCAATAGGGCTCGGGCCAGAGTTTGTCGTCGCGCGAGGTGCCGTGGACCAGGGCGATGCAGCGGCCGGTGCCGCCCGCGTTGGCCTGCGCCGGTTCCAGGGCGCCGCCGCGCAGTCCGAAGCGCAAGGTGGCGGGCAGGTCATAGCCCAGCGCCCGTGCGCAAAGTTCGCGCGAGCGCGCCACGGCATGCACGCGCGGCTCGATCCGGATCGCCACGTCGGCCGCCCAGCGCGTGGGCGCCTCGTAGCTCGATCCGTCGGTCTGGTTGGCCAGCGCGAAGCGCTTGCCGCCCGCGGCCAGCCGCGCGACGCGCGATACCAGCGCCGACTTGGTAAGGCCCTGCAGGTCGATCACGGCGTCGTACGCCTGCAAGCGCAGCTCGTCTCGGAAGGTGCGCCACTCCGAGCGCGTCTGCGAGCCCAGCGGCCACTTGCGCCAGCGCCGCAGCTCGCAGCCGATGACGCGCTGCACGCCTTCGCAGCGCTGCACCAGTGGTGCGAAGCCCCTCTCGACCACCCAATCGATTTGCGCGCGCGGCAGCGCATGCCGGATATCCTGCACCGCCGGCATGGCATGCACCACGTCGCCAAGCGAGGAGAGTTTGACGATCAGGATCTTCACCGGCTTGTCATTGCTAGCTGGGCTCGCGCACGTCGGTCAAGCCCGGGATGACAATCCCCGCGTGTCAATGCGCCGCCTCGGCGATGGTCGCGTCGGGCTTGACATCGCGCAGCAGGGCCAGCATCTGCGACTCGATCCGGTTCAAAGCCTGTTTGGACTGGCCTTCGAAGCGCAGCACCAGCACCGGCGTGGTGTTGGAAGCGCGGATCAGGCCGAAGCCATCCGGCCAGTCCACACGCAGGCCGTCGATGGTCGATATTTCCGCGGGCGCCGGAAAGGCGGCGCGCGCGACCAGTTGCTCCACCACCGCGTGCGGCTCGCCTTCGGCGCACTTCACGTTGAGCTCGGGCGTCGAATAGCTTGTCGGCAACGCGTCCAGAACTGCGCTGGGGTCCTCGTGGCGCGACAGGATCTCGAGCAGCCGCGCACCCGCATAGGTGCCGTCGTCGAAGCCGAACCAGCGCTCCTTGAAAAAGATGTGGCCGCTCATCTCTCCGCCCAGGGGGGAACCGACTTCCTTCATCTTCGCCTTGATCAGCGAGTGGCCGGTCTTGTACATCAGCGGCACGCCGCCGGCTTCGCGGATGGCGGGCGCCAGGCGCTGCGTGCATTTCACGTCGAACAGGATCGTGGCGCCCGGCGCGCGCGTGAGCACGTCGCGTGCGATCAGCATCATCTGGCGGTCGGGATAGATGTTGTTGCCGCCCCGCGTGATGATGCCAAGGCGGTCGCCGTCGCCGTCGAATGCCAGGCCGAGTTCCGCGCCGCTGCTGCGGATCGCCGCAATCAGGTCCTTCAGGTTCTCCGGCTTGCTGGGATCGGGATGGTGATTCGGAAAGGTTCCGTCCACTTCGCTGTAGAGCTCCACCACGTCGCAGCCCAATGCGCGAAAGATGGCCGGCGCCGACGCCCCGGCGATGCCGTTGCCGGAATCGACCACGATCTTCATGGGCCGCGCGAGCTTGGCGTCCTGGACAATGCGGTCCCGGTACGGCGCCAGCACGTTGATGTTGCGCACGCGTCCCGGCCGGACCGCTGCCGCGGTTTCATCGCCGGGCGCCTCCATCAGCTGCCGCAGGGCCTGGATCTCTTCGCCGTGAATGGCACGGCCCGCCATGACCATCTTGAAGCCGTTGTAGTCCTTGGGATTGTGGCTGCCGGTCACCTGGATGCCGCTGGAACACAGGGTGTTGGCCGCAAAGTAAAGCATGGGGGTGGTCGCCGGGCCGATGTCGATGACGTCCACGCCCGAAGCAAGCAGCCCTTGCACCAGCGCGGCGCTCAGCGAAGGTCCGCTAAGCCGCCCGTCGCGCCCGACCGCGACCACCTTTTCTCCTTCAGAGAGCGCCAGCTTCCCGAACGCCCGGCCCAGAGCCTGCGCTACCTCTTCGTTCAGCGTGGATGGCACGACGCCGCGGATATCGTAGGCCTTGAAAATGGAAGGCGAAAGCTGCATGGGTAGAGTTCCCGTCGGGCTGAAGCAAAAGGGGAAATTGTAGGCCCCGAGACACAACACGGTACCCGGCCAGGGCGCTCGACAGTCAAGCGTATCGCTGACCGAAATCCGGACATCCGTACGCGAAGTGCGCGAAAGTTACGCGAAGGACGCGAAAAAGACAGCTTGAATATCCCTTACGGTTCAATGTTTCCCAGTGTCGCCGCAGAGCAGGGCCGGCATCGCTTCATCGACTCAGGGACATGTCCGAAAACGGCTGGTCTCCCAGTGAGAGCTGCGTATCATCCATGGCATGAGCCCCGATGCCGCGCCTCTGCAACCCGACGCCTGCTACCTGGCCCTGAAGGCCCGCGATGCGCGTTTCGACGGCTGCTTTTTCACGGGTGTCACCTCCACGGGCATTTACTGCCGGCCGGTGTGCCGCGTGCGCACGCCCAAGCCCGAGAATTGCCGCTTCTTCCGCCACGCGGCGCAGGCCGAGAGCGCGGGCTTCCGGCCGTGCCTGCGCTGCCGCCCGGAACTCGCGCCGCACTCGGTCGTGTGGTCGATCCAGGACGCCAGCTACATCCTGGCGCACCAGGCGGCGCGCTTGCTCGAAGACCCCGAGGCCGGGGATGGGGGCGCGCCTTCCGTCGAGCAGCTCGCCGCGCGGCTGGGCGTCAGCACCCGCCACCTGCGCCGCATTTTCGAGGCCCAGTTCGGCGTCTCACCGGTGCAGTACCTGCAAACGCGCAGGCTCCTCGCGGCCAAGCAATTACTGGCCGACACCGACCTGGCCATCACGCAGGTCGCGCTCGCCAGCGGCTACGCGAGCGTGCGGCGCTTCAACGCCGCTTTCCTCGAGCACTATGGCCTGAACCCGACACGGCTGCGGCGCGAGGGCGCGCCCCGGCCGGCGCAAGGCATGGCCATCCGCCTGGGCTACCGCCCGCCATACGACGTGCACGCGATGCTGGATTTCTTCGGCAAGCGCGCGATTCCGGGCATCGAATTCGTGGACGGCGCGGGCCATGCGACCGGCCGCACCTTGTCGATCGAATCGGGCGGACGGTGGCACCGGGGCTGGCTGCTGGCTGAATTCCACGAGGACCGGCATCAGGTGGCGCTGCGCGTGAGCGATTCGCTGCGCGAAGCGCTGCCGGCGGTGATCCATCGTTTGCGCGCCGCGCTGGACCTCGACGCCGACCCCCAGGCCATCAACAGCGTGCTGCATGCGAGCTTCCCGCACGGCGACGGCCTGCGGGTGCCCGGCGCGATGAGCGGGTACGAACTGGCGGTGCGCGCGGTGCTGGGGCAGCAGGTCACCGTGGCGGCGGCGCGAACCCTGGCACAGCGGCTGGTCGACCGCTTCGGCGAACCCATCGCCACGCCGTTTGCGCAGCTCACGCGGCTGTTCCCGGAGCCGGCCGTGCTGGCGCGCGCTGGCGGCGACGACTTGGGCCGGCTGGGCATCGTCAGGCAGCGGCAGGCCGCGATCGTGGCGATCGCGCAGGCCGTC
The DNA here is from genome assembly GCA_035559095.1 of Ramlibacter sp. Taxonomy (GTDB): domain Bacteria; phylum Pseudomonadota; class Gammaproteobacteria; order Burkholderiales; family Burkholderiaceae_C; genus Ramlibacter. Next base: position 2,121 of record DATMBW010000182.1, on the reverse strand, counting down.
GCCGGCAAGCGCCTGCAATTGCACGGCGGCGCCGACGTGCAAGCGACCATCGCGGCGCTGCGGCAGATGCCGGGTATCGGCGACTGGACCGCCCAGTACATCGCCATGCGCGCCCTGCGCTGGCCCGACGCCTTTCCGGCCGGCGACGTCGCCTTGCAGAAGGCACTGGCCGTGCAAGGCTCGGGCAACCCCGCGCATGCGGCACAGACGGCATCGCAGGCATGGAAGCCGTGGCGCAGCTACGCCGTCGTGCGCGCCTGGGCGCAACCGTCAACGCCGGTTGATTCCCCTGTCATGCCGGACTCGTGGAGCCCGCCCCGGACTGCAATCCTTCCTAAGGAGTGCTCATGAAATTCGACGATTCCATCGCGCGCACGCGCCACGAAAGCCCGCTGGGCCCCATGATCGTGGCGGCCACGCGCCGCGGCCTGGCCGGGGTGTGGTTCGAGGGGCAGCGCCACTTGCCCCAGCACGAGGCCTGGCCCGAGCAGCCGCAGCATCCGATACTGCGGCGGGCCGTGGCCCAGCTGGAAGAGTATTTCGCCGGCACGCGCACGGCGTTCGACCTTCCTTTGGACCTGCAAGGCGGCACCCTGTTCCAGCAATCGGTGTGGCACGCGCTGCTGGCGATTCCGGCGGGCGGCACCACCAGCTACGGCGTGCTCAGCCGGCGCATCGGACAGCCGGCCGCGGTGCGCGCGGTGGGCGCGGCGGTGGGGCGCAACCCGATCAGCATCGTCGTGCCGTGCCACCGCGTGCTGGGCGCCGACGGCTCCCTGACCGGGTATGCCGGCGGCCTGCAGCGCAAGAGTGCCTTGCTCCAGCTGGAGGGCGCGCTTTGAGCGCCGCGCGCGCCCCCGTCACGGGCGCGCCGCGCGGCTGGGTGACCGACTTCATCCTGCTTGCCGCGATCTGGGGTGCGTCGTTCCTGTTCACGCGCCTGGGCACGGTGGAGTTCGGCGCGCTGCCCACGGCGGCCATTCGCGTCGTGGTGGCGGCCGCGTTCCTGTTGCCGCTGCTGTGGCTGCGCGGCCTGGCGCCGCAACTGCGCCGGCACTGGAAGAGCGTGTTCCTGATCGGGGTGTTCAACTCGGGAATTCCCTTCGCGTGTTTCGCCTTCGCCCTGTTGTCGATCACGACCGGCATGACGGCGATCCTGAACGCCACCGTGCCGTTGTTCGGCGCCCTGATCGCATGGACCTGGCTGAAGGATCGGCCGACGGTGTCGCGCGCGCTGGGACTGGCCATCGGATTCGCGGGCGTCGCGCTGTTGGCGTGGGACAAGGCCAGCTTCAAGCCCGACGCTTCCGGCGTCGCGCCGGGCTGGGCGGTGCTGGCCTGCCTGCTGGCCTGCCTTTGCTACGGCGTGGCCGCCACGGCGACCAAGCGCTATCTGGGCGGTGTGCCGGCCCTGGTCACCGCCACGGGCAGCCAGGTCGGCGCCACGCTGGCGCTCGTGTTGCCGGCGCTATGGTTCTGGCCGGCGCACGTGCCGAGCCTGAAGGCGTGGCTCTCGCTGGTGGCCCTCGGCGTGCTGTGCACCGGCATCGCCTACGTGCTGTACTTCCGCCTGATCGAGCAGACCGGCCCGGCCCGTGCGCTGGCCGTGACGTTCGTCATCCCGGTGTTCGCCGTGTTCTACGGCGCGCTGTTCCTGGCGGAGCCCGTCACGGGCGAGATGCTCCTGTGCGCACTGGTGATCGTGTTCGGCACTGCCTTGTCCACGGGCTTGCTGAAGATGAAAAGGCCCGCCGCCGGGCCGGGGCGACCGGCCAAGCCGGCCGCCCCGAATCGCCAGCCTTAGGGCCTGTTCACACTATTTGTGCCAGTGCGAGTGGGGTGAGAACCGCGCCAATCAAGGCGCGGGACGACGGCAAGGCTGGCCGCCTTGCCTAGGAGCGCAACGCGGAGTGGCGCGGTTATCACCCCGCTCCCTTCGGGTTGCGATCACAAGGGGCCATCCGCGTTGTTACGGAACACGGCTGGGTGTACAACCCAGGCCGTGTTCCGCGCCTAGCGGCTGACCCCTTGCGATCGCAACGCATCTGGCAAAAATAGTGTGGACAGGCCCTAAAACCGCGGCAAATCGCTCAGGCTGCGGATCGATCGGCTCCTGCATGG